>JAQVFZ010000020.1 GCA_028697025.1 Candidatus Izemoplasmatales bacterium
ACGAATCATGGCGCAATGGTTATATCATAGTCGGTTCAATCCTTCTATTCATCGCTCTCTTGGTTCTTCTCTCATTAAAACTTTGGCGGAAAGAAACTCCTGAAGAAAAAGTACATCATGAACACATTTTACTGAAAGACGCCTTAAAAATAAAAAAAGCGATTAACTCCTTATTGATTTTCTTGCTCTATGTTCATGTTGAATCATTGTTAGGGGCTTGGATAGCATCTTATATTTATCTATCAAAAGGCGTAAGCTACGCTGTAGCCGCATTATTCACAACTACTTACTATTTGGGATTGACGCTAGGAAGATTGTTGTCTGGTTTTCTCTCTAAATACCTATCATCAATCAAGCTGATAATTATCGGTATCAGCTTGATGCTTACAGGAGCTATATTGCTGATATTTAAATTCAACAGTTATTACTACTACTTCATCGTCATCGGTCTAATCGGTTTGGGTTCAGGTCCAATCTTCCCGAACATGATGTTCCTTAACAATCACAACTTCTCGGAAAAGCATCTTTCAAAAATGATTTCCTTGCAGATGGTAATCGGCTATATGGGTTTCGGCCTATTGACTCCACTAGCAGGTCTATTATTCGACCGAATTTCCATCAGCCTCTATCCATATGTCTTGCTATTTTCATTATCGATTCTAACGTTTTTGATTTATAGGTACTTAATAACAAAACAATCAGATATAAATAAACAAATCCCCTAAGACTAATTAAATCTCTCTAGGGGATTTTTTTGTTGCTTTTGAAAGTATGTTTTAAGATAAAAATGCTATAATTATTATGTATTAGGAGGTATTAACTATGAAAAAAATAGGTTTAATCGGTTTAGGAAGAATGGGCTATAACTTAGCTCTCAACATGTTGGACAAAAATATTGAGGTTGTCGCTTATGACAAGTTTTTAACCGACGAGGTTAAAAACAACAAAGCTTTGAAAACATATCCTTCAATCAAGGAATTGGTTTCTCATTTGCCAATGCCAAGAATCATCTGGTTGATGGTTCCAGCTGGAGAAATTACTGATAACGTCTTGAATGAAGTTGCTACATTAGTAGATAAGCAAGATATCATTATCGATGGAGGAAATTCCAATTATAATGATACTTTAAGAAGAAACGAAATGTTAAAGAAGCAACAAATAAACTTCGTTGACTGCGGTACTTCTGGCGGCACTGAAGGCGCAAGATATGGCGCTTCCCTAATGGTCGGCGGCGATGAATCAGTCGTAAAGAGCATCGAATGGCTGTTTGAAGCAATCGCTACAAAGAACGGTTATGGTTATATGGGAAAAACCGGAAGCGGCCATTTTGTCAAGATGGTTCATAACGGGATTGAATACGGGATGATGCAAGCCATCGGCGAAGGTTTCGAATTATTGGAAAAGTCTGACTTCTCTTTTAATTATGAAGATGTTTCAAGGGTCTGGGCACATGGTTCCATCATTCAAGGTCTATTGATGGATACTGCTTATTCCGCTTTAAAGAAAGATAATCGTTTGGATAGCATCTTGGGAAAGGTCGATGATTCAGGCGAAGGCCAATGGACATTAGAAGCTGCATTAAAATATAAAGCTTCTGTACCGGTAATTGCTCAAAGTCTATTCGCCCGCTACAAGTCACGTGACGAAGATCATTTCTCGGAGAAGGTTGTCGCTGCCATGAGATATGAATTCGGCGGTCATAAGGTGTATAAAAAGCAATGAAAAAGATCATCACCATCTTCGGGGCTACCGGCAACTTGATGTATAAGAAACTCTTTCCCGCTTTTAGTAACCTTTTCAAGAATAGATTTTTAGACTCAAAAACCAAAATATATCTTGTCGGCCGAAAGGATTATACTTTGGAAGATTATTTACTGGAAGCCAAAAAAGAAATCAAAACCAATATCGAATGGGACTTGCTGTTACCGCAACTAAATTATATTCAAATGGACTTTTCGAATTCAGATGATTATATAAGACTAAAAACAATCATCAATGACGACTTCACCGAAAAAGACAAAATGTTCTATCTGGCCGTACCGCCACAGCTTTTTCCCGTCATTTCCAAAGGAATTAATTCGTCCGGATTAATAACCAAGGGATCGGATAACGAAAGAATCGTTTTTGAAAAACCTTTTGGCGAAGACCTAACCACAGCCCAAAAAATCAATAAGGAACTATGGCAATATTTTGAAGAAAAACAAATCTATCGGATTGATCATTACTTGGGAAAAGAAATGATCCAAAACATCTTGATTGTGCGCTTTACCAATACTATTTTCGAGCAAGCCTGGAACAATAAAACCATCTCAAGCATCCAGATAATAGCCAAAGAAACTGAAGGTGTTTTACGCCGCGGCAATTACTACGACAAAGTCGGAGCTTTAAAAGATATGGTTCAAAGTCATCTCTTGCAGATGGTATCATTGGTGACGATGGAAAGACCTAAGAGTTTTGCCTCCGATGATATCAAGGATGAAAAAGTCAAAGTCATTAAACAACTTTCAATCGATAAGAAAGACATCATCCTCGGTCAATATCAAGGTTATAAGGACGCAATCAATATTGAAAGCAATTCTGCTACCGAAACTTTTGTCTTTGCCAAAGCCTGCATAAATAACGACCGATGGAAAGGTGTTCCCATCTATCTTCTCACAGGCAAAAGTTTGGATGAGAAAAGATCGGAAATCATCATCAACTTCAAGAATGATTCATCCGACTTCAAGAACGTACTTAACAATAAACTGATTATCCGCGTCGCTCCTGTAGAAGGCGTCAACTTTATCTTCAACGTTAAAGAAGCCGGTTTAAGCGAAAAGGTAGTGCCGGCAAATCTCGATTATTGCCATACCTGCAATTACTTGGGCAATACTCCTGAAGCTTATGAAAAGTTGTTGCTTGATCTTTTTAACAAACAAAACAGCTTATTTACCAGATGGGATGAAATCGAAAGTTCCTGGAAGGTAATCGACGAAGTAAAAACATATAAACATGAACTCTTCATTTATAATAACTATGAAGAAATCAAAGAATTAATTGTAAAAGGAAATGAGGGATTGATTGATGATTTATGATATTACCATGACCATCCATCCGGAGATGATGGTCTATAAGAACAAGGAAGAAAAAAAGGTAAAAATAAAACAAGTGAATTTCTTCGAAAAAGAAGGCCATTATGAAAGTGAAATCAACTTCAACCTTCATACAGGTACTCACATCGATTATCCATTGCATATGATAAAAGACGGAGATAATTCAAACAAAGAGAACTTAAACGCCTTGATTGGCCCCGCCAAAGTTTTCGATTTGGTTCATGTCAATGATAAAATCACTTATGAAGATATTAAAGCTTTAAATATCGAAAAAGATGATTTTGTCATCTTCAAGACCAAGAATAGTTTTGATAAAGAGTTCAATATTAACTTTATCTTCGTTGAGGAATCAGCTGCTTCGTACCTTGTTAAAAAACAAGTGAGAGGTGTAGGCATTGATGCCTTAGGCATCGAAAGAAGCCAAGTTGGTTATCCAACTCACCAACTGCTTTTGGGCAATAACATTATAATCCTTGAAGGCGCTATATTAAGCGATGTACCAGAAGATACCTATACCCTCTACTGCTTGCCATTAAAGATTAAAAACGTTGAGGCCTCTCCGGTCAGAGCTATATTAATCAAATAATTTACAACCAAAAATAACATATCAAAAGAGAATTGAAATAATAAAAAGTAGACACTAATAAGAAACTGTCTACTTTTTTTTCATTTCAAAAACCCTAATTGTTTTATAGAAAAAATAAATCTATTTTACCTAAATTTAAACTAACAGCTAAGAACCTGCATTTAGAGCATCAATAATCATCTGGTTAATCTGCGCTTCCCACTCGGCTGCGAAGACTTCAGGAGTCACAAGCCCTTCTTCAATTCTCGTCCAGTAATCATTCTCTTCATTTCCAACCCATTCCCAGAATGCCTTATATCCCGGAAGCCATTTGTCTGTATCCGGCTTACCCAGTGGCAATAAAGCCAAATTTTCCGCCAAACCTTCGATAAAGTAGGAAAAGTCATTTACTTCAGCCCATACTTCCGGGTAATCTGCGATCGGATAACGGTCAAGATATAAATCACCTCTTGTTTTCATTGCATCTAATCTTAGCAACCAACCTTCTTGACCAAAACTCATCCATTTAGCCAAGAGGTAAGCTTCTTCCGGAAATTCAGTCAAAGACGAAACGCATAAATAGTCTAGAATAGTCGGTGGGAACTGACCAGCTGCGCCACCAGGATAAGGCCAAAATCCGACTTCTATACCATTCTTGCTATACATTTCTTTAATCATCCACATATTCCATGAACCATCAATTGCGAGTCCGACAAGGCCTTCATACCATGGCCAAATATCACCGATAATCAACAGTTCTTCTTCAGTGTAATCTGCGACTACTCGTTCTTGCATCAAGGCAAGTTTCAAATTATAGGCGTCGATCCAAGCTTGTGAAGTGAAGTTGAATTTCTCTCCATCCCATGTATTATATCCAATATTTGCGTCATCTTGCATCGGAAAAGTCGTCTCAAAATCCAATTGTCCGTACCAAGGCGATATTCCGTAGACATAATCATTTTTACCAACTTGACGTATTTCTCTTGCCAAAGCGATAAATTCATTGTAATCCCAATCCTTGTCAGGTAAAGGGATATTATAGGATTCCAAAAGCGTTATATTGATGTAGATACCCTTGATAAACTGAAAAGACGGAATCGCATAGCGTTTACCGTTCCCGAAAACGCCGGTAGCCGCTATATTGTCAAATACCAAATCGGTATCCGGATCATTGTCCCAATACTCCGATACATCCATCAGCATGCCGTTATAATATCCGGTAGGTACATTGTCAATCGCAAAGACATCCGGCAATAATCCCGCAACTAATGCATTCAAAAGATTACCGGTAAACTCAGCGCCGCTGCCCCCGATATCAGTTCTTAATTCAACGTTGATATGAGGATACTTGACCATGAATGCATCAATCAGGATTTGATTGATTTCGTCATTACCCCAATCCGCATAGGATAAATTGATGACGTCGGGCTTTGTTGTAGCGGTCGTAGGAACACCTGTCGTTGAAGTCGTAAGTGTCGTCTGGTTGTCGACCGTAGTAGTTATATCATCAGTAGTCATCGCCGATGTCAAGTTGGCAGTTGTCGTGGTTTCGCCACAGGCGACCAGCACAAATGCAAATAACATTATTATAAATAAGGAAAGCATTTTTTTCATAAAGTCTCCTAACCCGCCTTAAATTCTTAAGGCAGAATAAATTTCATGATTAAATTGTCGACTCGCGGATTATCAAGGATACAGGGATTTTTTCTACCTTTACTATTTCTTCTTTTTTGCCCTCGATGATGTCAAGCAGTTTCTTAGCAGCTGCCTCACCGATAGCTTGCTTATCCTGATAAATCGTCGAAAGAGCCGGCGTCAAATGTTTGGCGAAATAGTTGTCGTCAAAACCGATGACCGACACGTCCAAAGGAACCCTTAAGCCATTATCCTCAAGACATTTGATGACGCCGATGGCCAGTTCATCCGAAAAGGCAAAAACAAATTCGGGTGCCGCTTCACTATTTTCCAGAATTTTCTTTGTGGCGTTATAACCGCCATTGAAGCCATAGGATTCGGCTTCACTAAAGTAGTTCTCCTGGAACGGCATACCATGTTTTCCTAAAGTCCATTTAAAAGCCTCCAGTCGCTCGATATATGCCCTGGAAGTCAAAGGTCCACTTACTGCAGCAAGTCTTTTCAGACCTTTATTTATTGCATAATCCACGCCTTGTTCAATCCCCATCCCGTCGTCGGAAATGACGGTAACCAAATTATCCATCACCATATCGACTGATACTGCCGGGATGTCGCTGTTTACTAATTCGATAATGTTAGGTTTATTGATATTTCCGGTGACAATCAAGACACCGTCAACCTTTTTTACCTTACACCATTTTAAATAAGACAATTCTAACTCGCCAATCCGATTGACGATAAAGACGATTTCATAACCATATCTTTCCACGTAATTCTTGAAGTGTTGCAAGACGCTGGAAAAGAAAGGATGTTCCAAACCGAAATGAGCGATATCTGAGAAAACTATTCCCAAAACAAAGCTCTTTTTCGCTTTTAGTATCCTGGCTGAGGAATCAGCCACAAACCCGATTTCCTTGACATACTTCAACACCCGTTCTCTCGTAGCTTGACTTACATTTCCGTTTCCGTGCAATATTTTTGAGATTGTACCAGGTGAAAGATTCATCTCTTTTGCCACATCATAAATTGTTCTTTTCATCTTGTTCCCCCTAAAAATAATTCACTAACCATTATAGCATATTGAAAACATCAAATCTTCACTTGATAAAGGTATTGATAATTTGTACATCACTATTAATGAAATTCCCCCCATCTATAGTCAGGCGGGTAAGTCCCGCCTGACTTATAGTTTTGGAGGCCCATATGATGGGATATGAGAAAAAGTTCTATTTTCTCAAATGTTTTTTTTAAATGACTTCGTTTATGGTCAGTGTTCTTTCATGAATTGTTTCATTGCCGAAAACATCAGTGACAGTATAAGTCAAAGTAAATACTCCCGCAACCGATGTATCGACCGTATATAATCCTGTAAGTGGATCATAAGTTACTAAACCTTCTGTAGCTGAAGTAATCACATAGGTTGGAAGTTTGGAAACGTCGCCAACGATAACGCCAGCTGTCGGATCAAAGACATCGCCTTCATTGATTGTTGCGTCGGCAATCAAAATTCTTGGAGCGACTGTATCATAGACATAACCTAGCATTTCAATCGCAACATCATCGAAGTAAACCGCTGTAGCTGCACTTCTTGAAGGATTAGCCGCATCAATCAAACCAAGGAAGAAACCTAGCTTGACTTTGCCTTGTGATCTTAGATTATTGACAAGGATAACTTCATAGTATACCCATTCAGTGGATATAGAAACTGTCTTGTTGGACAAAACTGCCCAGTTGGTATTTTCTTGAAGTTGAACTGCGATATCTCTAGCCTCATCAGCCTTAGCCCAGAAACTGAATTTGTACATTGCGCCGAATTCAGAGACAAATCCTGGTTGATTCATTTGATGGAATTGTACCCCATGTGGAACAGTACCAACATTGGTGACGTTGATCTTGACGACTGTGCCGTCTCTATCAGCCACGAACTGAGCTGCGTCGACTAAACCGCCGGAAGAAGTCTTGAGCGTCCAACCCTGGTTGTTGTCATCTGTCGTGATCGGAGTTTGAAGTTCAAAGTCCGGATCGATTAATGTGATTCTTGTATCTACTGCTTCAGTGTCAAGAATTACATTTACCGTTCTTGTATAAGTAGTTGTGTTTCTTGAAGAATCCGTCAATGAGTATTCGACTGTATATAATCCTGGAGTTGAAGTGTCGACATTATTGGATAGAACTTTAATATCCTTTAGTGTCAAACTTCGATCTTGATTATCCCAAGGTTTTAAACCGACCATCGGATCAAAATCATTACCTTGAATAATGAAATAAGTTCCTTTACCCAAAATCTTTGGTGCTTCGGTATCAGCCGACATTGCATAGATTCTATCGACTGCTATGTCGTCGAGATAAACAGTTGTCGGTGCCGATTCTATACCGTGAATATTACCGGCGAAGAATGCGAATTTGACATTAGTTTTGGTTGCTTGGGTATGAGTATATTCAAAAGTATAGGTTTGCCATTCCGTTCCAAGTTCGAAGATAGCTGAAACCGTAGTCATACCACTGGCTTCCAGATTCATCTGCAATAGTCTCGGTTCGTCAGCTTTGGCTTTGAAAGTGAACAAATAAGTTTCGCCTTGGTTAAGAACACGGTTTTGCAGGTAGAACTGGGTGCCATAAAATACTTCCCAAGTGTTGAACACGTCAATTGTTGCGACCCCGCCTTCAATAACGGTGGTGAATACGCCGGAACCATGCCAGCCCCAGCCGGTTTCAGCCGGTTGCGGCATTGCCACCAATTGATCGGTCGTGAAATCACCGTTGATAACGGCAAGACTTGAACTTTCGCTGCCGTCAGTTACGACAAAGTTCCTGTTATAAATCAGTTCATTGCCGAACATGTCAGTAACTGTATAAGTCAAAACATAAGAGCCGGCTACGGTTGTATTAATTGTGTATAATCCAGTCAAAGCGTCATAAGTAACTAAGCCTTCAGTCACACTAGTGATAGTCACAGCTGGCAGCTTAGTGTTGTCGCCATAACGAACGCCGGTAAGCGGATTGAATACTGCATCTACCGCTACGCTTGCATCCGGTGCATAGATTTTCGGCATTGAGTCATCATTGACATAACCGAGCATTTCGATAGTTACATCATCGATATAAATTGTTGTAGCTGGTGAATTTGCCGGAACAGCTGAATCAATCAAACCAAAGAAGAATCCCAGTTTGACCTTATTGTAACTTCTGTCGCCATTGACAAGAATGACTTCATATTCAGCCCATTCGGTCGTGATGGAGACATTCTTCTTCATCAAGACTACCCAACCTTCATTTTCTTGAAGCTGAACTGCGATATCTCTGGCAACATCAGCTTTCGCCCAGAAACTGAAGCGATAGATTGCGCCATATTCAGATACGAATCCTGGTTGATTCATTTGATGGAATTGGATTCCATGAGGAACTGTACCAACATTGGATACGGCAATCTTGACTACTGTGCCACCCCTGTCAGCCACAAATTCTGCCGGAGCTACTACACCGCCACTGGAAGTTTTTAGTGTCCAACCTTGGTTGTTGTCGTCAGTTGTGATCGGTGTCTGCAGTTCGAAATCAGGATCGATAAAGGTGATCCTAGTATCAACGGCATCAATCTCATTGATTACTGTGACTGTTCTTGAATATAGACCGGTATTTCCGGCTACGTCAGTCAATGAATATTCAACCGCATAAACTCCTTCTATGGAAGTATCGACGGTATTCGAAACTATGACGATATCATCGACGGTCAAAGTCTTGTCGACATGGTCATATACTTTCAGTCCCATCAAAGGATCAAAATCGTTACCGGCGATGATAGTATAATCTTCGACACCCCAAATTTGTGGAGCGGTCAAATCTTCTGAAAGTTCAGATATGACTCCAATATTTACATCATCCAAATATACTTTTGTCGGAGCACTAACTCCATGGATGTTACCAGCGAAGAAACCGAACTTGATTGCTGAATTTGTTGCGGCATTATGCGCATACTCAAAAGTAAAGGTTTGCCATTCTGTAGTAAGTTCGAAAACTGCTGCTACAGTGGTAAATCCCGTTCCTTCCAATTGTACTTGCAAAAGTCTAGGTGTATCCGCTTTTGCCTTGAAGGTAATCTGATAGATCTGGCCTTCTGTCAAAACGCGGTTTTGTTGATAGAATTGAGTGCCATAGAATAATCTCCAAGTATCATATACATCAATGACAGCTACGCCGCCTTGAATGTAAGTCATGAAGTTACCACTGCCGTGCCAGCCCCAACCGTCCATTGCCGGTTGTGGATAAGGAACTAATTGATCCTTGGAAAAATCGCCATTTTCGACAAAGAAGGATGAAGTCATGATTTCAGAAACCACTTTGACAGTACGGTTGACAACTGTAGTGTTTCCTGATGCATCGGCAAGTGTATAAGTAACTGTATATTCGCCTAAAGTGTTGACATCAACACTTTCAACGCCAGTAATTACCAAGTCGTCAAGCGATAGAGTATAATCTTGATTTTCTGTGAAAGAAACTCCCGCTAATGGATCAAAAACTGAACCAACAAGAACTTCTAGCGGTCCGACTCCCAATAAAACTGGAGCCACAGTATCCGCTGGAGTTTCTACTTCTTCGACTCTGACATAATCCAGATAATAAGTGGTAACTACTTCAGAGCCATTGACATTACCGGCGAAGAAAGCAAATTTACCGACGCCATCAATTGTTGGAGCGAATTGATAGTGATCAAAGGTAAACTCTTGCCATTCTGTCGTCATGTCATAGACATTGTCGAACATTCTCGTTCCACCAATACCATTTTCAAGTACTAATTCCAACGGTCTAGGTGCGTCAGCTCTAACCTTGAAGCTGATGCGATAAGTCTTGCCCTGTTCAACGGTCCTGTTCAACAGATAGAATTGTGTACCATAAGTAACGGTTCCGACGGTAAGAATTTCAATCTTGGCCATGCCATCGGAAATTTCCGCTGTCATCGTACCGGTGTTGCCGTGCCAGCCCCAATTGACAGGATCATTTTTGTTTTCAGCCGCTTTGGCAACATCGACTGTGAATTCACCATTAGGAATAATCCATCTGGATGCGTAAACAGTGATGATACGATCTTGCGTAGCTGTATTACCCGCTGAATCGCTGACTGTGTAAGTCAATGTGTAAACACCCTGTGTTTCCATATCGACAGTACCACTAATCTCAATTTCTGAGGTAAGGATACCATCAGTGTCATCGACAGCCATTACTCCTTGCAATGGATCAAAATCTTCTCCAAAGAAAAGTGTCTGGTCGTTGACACCAAAGAATACCGGAGCTGTAGTATCCGGCGCTTCAGTCGTCGGTGCCACTGTGGTCGATGCTACTGTTGTAGGTGCTACTGTTGTCGGCGCTACTGTTGTCGGCGCGACTGTTGTCGGTGCCACAGTAGTCGGTGCGACTGTAGTCGGCGCTGCCGTAGTCGGTGCTGCCGTTGTTGGAGCGGCAGTTGTAGGCGCGACGGTTGTCGGCGCTAAAGTGGTAACGCCACCGCAAGCAACCAATAAAAGCGTCGCGAAGATCAGTGATGCAAAAATTAATAATTTTTTCATATTTCCTCCTTAAAATCTATATTTTTTATACTTTCCTATAAGTATCTAAGCACTAATTGTTAATTTGGATATGAACGATGTCATAATAAAGAACCAATGGGCTTCCGTCAGAAAGTGTTGTTTCCAGATATGGCAGAAGGTATACGTCTCCTGGTGAAGTAGCTCCGGTTATCGAGTTTTTCGATCCAAAGGTAATGCCGGTCTCTGCACCAGAAAGGATTATGAATTCAAATGGGAAAGGATAGTTGAAATCAGCCCTATTGCCAAACCTACCCATTATTTGAATAGTTGTTGGGATGGAAATAGAATAAACAAATTCAGTCTGAGGAACCCAAAACTCAATCAATTCTTCCGTTATCCAACTAGAGTAATCAGTGGTTATTCCTCCGACGCCCAAGTGGATTTGATTATAGAAATCAGTTGGATTATTGAGCGTCCACGGCCAAACGGTAATCGCACGATGTTGTAATTGTGTAAGAATTTCTTTTGTAACCGGCGAGAAGTATGGATTTAAAGTAGTTTTCAAAGGCACGATTTGATTGATGGTTGCGGATATGCTGGAATTTACATTCGTGTCATTCAATAATCCCGAATTCAATAAACCAACAGATATTTCCGGTAAAACCTCTCTCATGATTGTCGCTTGAGACGGATGGAAAGTGATGACAACAGCTTGATTAAAGAATTCATATTCTTCAATGAGAGCTCTGAGTGCTGCGACAATATTTGCGTTCGTGCTCTTGATTTCGATAAAAATTATTACTTCCTCACCCTTGAACCTGATGAAATAATCTTCTAGGGTTGGAACCGGAATTCCAGGGAAAGTGCCGAAATTGTCAATGATTGTTAGTTCTCTGAGTTGCGCCAAGGTTGATTCTTCTATTGTCAAAGTGCCTGAAGCTGTTCTTGTGGTGGTTGAATCATGCATTACCACAATCTCATTATCAGTCGTCAAATAAATATCAAGTTCAATTACATCGGCTCCAGCTTCATAAGCCATCCATGAGCCTTCTACGGTATTTTCCGGGGCCTGAGATGGCATGCCGCGATGACCGATGATGAGAGGTAAGCGCATTAAGGAATTTTCCGGGAATGTATTAAATATCTGATAAACGTTTAGGACGTCATGATTTACCAATCCGTTCGCTCCGGAAACTATTGCCTGATAAACGCTTTCGTCTTCCTTGTTTTCCGTATTGACCCAGACAGTAACCAATCGTTTTTGCAGATATTCGACATTATGTCTAGAGGCATATTCGACCGGTAGCAACACCGCTACGGCTCCAGCCATATTGGTTTCATTCCTTATTAATAACAAGTCGGAATCACTCAAGAATGGTTTGGCCGGATCATAATTGATTTGATAAACGCCTCTGATTAAATCGTACTGGCCTCTTGCCCTTTCTATCGCTGAGGCATTGGTAGAAATCAAGAAAGCATCCCTTACACCCAAATCACTTAATTGAACTGCCAAATTCTGGGCCACGAAAGGTAAGGTCGTTCTGAATGCAGGTATGGTTCTATCTTTAGTAAGTTCCAAAATATCTATGAAAGTCAATAAGACTTCACTGGAATTATTGATGGCACTTAAGGCTGGATTGATGTCGAATAGGGCTGTAGTTGGTCTAACGTCTTCTTTAAGCAAGTCAACATCAGCTTGGGTTTCTATCGTTTGCAATACTGTCGGTGCATTGATGATATTATTAGGAGCGGTATAAACTTGAGCGATATTTTGATATTCAATGGTAGTGTAATCGATATAGCTTTCCGGAATCCTAATTTCAAAATTATTGTAGATTGCTCTAGCACCACTTGCTTGCATACCGATATGGCCGTTACTGTAATCACGGGCATTCTTATATTCCAGCTGTAATTCGTCATCGATATATTCTTTGGCAACCGCACCAAACAAATCTATTTTCAAACGATAGATTTTACTCGGATCGATATTTTCTTTATAAGCAACAGTCAAAGGGACATTCCATTGGCCATTGATGGCTTTGGCGAATTCGACGCCGTTGGTAGCCGTAGCTCCTTGACGAATCGCCATTTGGAAATAATTGTCGGTCGAATAACGATACATTACCGATGCCCATCTAGTTTCTTCTACAGCCGTCAGAATCGTAAAATCAACTTCTATGACATAGTTCTTGAAACCCTTAAGAAAATCCGGCAACAAGACTCTGGTCGGATCGGCAATATCCGGTGAATCAACGAACAGATAACCGTTCTTGATACCGGTCGAGCCGCCATTGATGGTGGCGATGGTATAATCTTCAGGAATCGGGCCGTCTGGAAGTTCTGAATAGCTCATGGTATAAACCAAATAATCGGTATCGAGTTCATTCTTGGCGAACACATAAACCATGAAAGTAGCTTCGTCGTAAGTAAAATCAAACGTATGCATCCCCACGCTATTGGCAGTCAATTCACCGTCTAGAATGGTCAAGCCGTCCGAAAGATTTGAGATGACGCCATCGGCCAAAGTGACAGTCGCATCCAAGGCTCTATAGGTATAATCAGATAAAAGTATCGGTTCAGAGGTATTCAGGAAAATATATGGTTTGGACGCAGAAACATTCAATTCCATTGGAAGAGCTTCTGTAGTCGTGGCCTCAGTTGTAGGTGCAATTGTAGTCGGAACAGATGTTGTCGGCGCTTGAGTCGTAGGTACGGCAGTTGTCGGAGCTTGAGTCGTAGGTTGCACAGTTGTCGGGGCGCTAGTAGTAGGTGCTTCTGTCGTTGAATCTGTCAAAAGCGTCGTAATTGCCTGAGTCGTCTTCCCGTTGCAAGCTACAAGCAACATCATGCTCGCAACTAACATTGATAATATCAATAATTTTTTCATATCTTCTCCCTCGTTTTCGATCATATTTTTACTTATTATAATTTTCACCCTATTTATTTTATCTTTGGTGTCAAATCCATTTTTTATCAAAGCTATATTGTCCACGTCAATTCTCCTAGAGATTATTCAAGTTTTGAGAGCTTCTTTAAAAAAGCAATAAAAAATCAAAATTCAAACTCTTGATTTAATCTACTTATCCTGGCACATGACATCTTAAAAGGTTAGGAAACCGGTTTCTTTAATATACCTTGATTATAAATTCAAGATTTTTATTTGTCAATAGACAAGCATGTTTTTTTTATATATGTATCTATTTACACATGAATGACATGCAAATAAAAAGAAAACTGATGGGGTAAGCATCAGTTTTCCATAATAAGCCCTTATATTATCTCATCAATTAATTTTTTCTTCTTTACTTCGTATTCTTCACGACTGATATGTCCGTCTTTTAAAAGTTCTTCCAAAAGTTTGAATTTCTTGCTGAAGTCAGTTTCTTCTTTTTTGATTGCATTTCCCAAAACTTTATGTTTGGCGATTTCTTCATATATTTCCTTGGATTTCTCAGGCAAATTGACTTTCAAAACACCAAAGAATTCGCTATTGCAGATAATCTCGCTCACACCGTCGTCAAG
>JAQVFZ010000138.1 GCA_028697025.1 Candidatus Izemoplasmatales bacterium
ATCTCATAAAAGCACAAACAGGGTCAAATACTTCTCAAAGAAGTTTAAAGGTTGTTTTGTTTTCATGATCAAATTCACCTTTTTTTATTCTATCAATCAGTTCTTCAACTTTTTCCTTGATTAAATCGCGTGTATTTTCAAATCCTGATTTTGGACCGCCGCTTGGATCATCTAAGCCCCAATCTTCTCTATGTTTACAAATGACAAAAGGACATTCAACCCCACAGCCCATAGTGATCAAGATATCAATCCCTTCAGGCAGTTTATCAAGCAACTTTGAAGAGGCATGACTCATGTCAATCCCTAAGTCTTCCATCACCTCTATCGCCAAAGGTTTTGGTCTATCATATTTTTCCGTTCCGCCTGAATAAGCATCAATTACATCCTTACCCAAATGTCTTGCCCAACCTTCAGCCATGATACTCCTGCAACTATTATGGGTACAAACGAAAGCGACTTTCTTTTTCATTTAAAAAAGACCTCCTATTTCAACATCTCTTTTAATAATTCAACACTCGGCACTCGGCCGGCAAACAAGACTTTCCCGTCCAAAACCAGAGCTGGAGTTGCCATTACCTGATAAGACATGATTGCCTTGATGTCAGTCACTTTTTCAACTTCAGCTTCTTTGTTCATCGCTTGTAAAGCCAATAAAACATTGCTTTCAAGTCTTTTGCAGCTAGGACAACCTGTCCCTAAAATTTTGATGTTCATCTTCTTTTCTCCTTATTATATGAATAGATAACTAAAAATATTGAATAAATAGCCGGTTATGATAATTCCCACTGCCACAATTCCAATAAACATTACTAATAACTTAGTCTTAACGACTTTTTTTAGTAAGATGATCGAAGGTAATGATAGCGCTGTAACTGCCATCATGAATGCCAAGACTGTACCAATGCCTACACCCTTTAACACCAGAGCTTCAGCTATCGGTAATGTGCCGAAGATATCGGCATACATCGGCATTCCCAAAACTGTCGCAATTACTACTGAGAAAGGATTTTCGTTGCCAAGAACAGTCTGGATCCATATTGTAGGAATATATCCATGAATAACCGCTCCGATACCAACACCGACCAACACATATAACCAGACCTTCTTGATGATGTCTTTGACTTGCTCCATGGAATAAAGATGTCTTTCTCTTCTGGTTTGTTTTAACTCTTCTATCTCTTCGCCGTTATTGGTATTTCTAACCTCGAGCACAAACTCTTCCACATACTTTTCCATCTTGAATTTATCGATCATTGTCCCGCCGATTACCGCTATCACCAAACCGACAACTACATATGCTAAAGCAATCTACCAGTTGAAGATTGAAGCGAGCAAAATGACTGATGCAAGATCTACTAAAGGTGAAGAAATCAAGAATGAAAACGTCACGCCTATCTGTAAACCAGCCTTAGTAAATCCAATGAAAATCGGTATCGAAGAACAGGAACAAAACGGTGTCACTGTCCCTAGTAACGCCCCAATGATATTTCCCGGTAAACCCCTGAACTTGGTCAATATCCTCTTGGTTCTTTCCGGTGTGAAATGCGACTGGATATATGACGATATATAGATTAAAACCGATAATAAAATAAAGATTTTGATAACATCATAAATGAAGAATGATAGACTCTTGAAAAGATAAGTTGTTTCATCGATTCCAAAGACCTTTATAAGTAATAAATTTACTAAATCCTGTAACCAGGTCATCTTTAAAAAGATATCGTTCAAACCAACAAAAAAAGCTTTTATAACCGACATGACTTATCCTCCTCATCAAGCAAACAATTAAGATAATCAATCATTTCCTTAATTTTATCTCGCTCAATGAAATGTTCAATCTTTGTTCCGTCTTTCTTTTGTCTGCTGAGACCGCTACTTGCCAAAAGATTCAAGTGATAGGAAAGAGTCGGCTGTGAGATTGGTAATTTATCAATCAAAGTACAACCGCAAGTTTCTCCCCGCAATAATAACTCCACTATTTTCAATCTATTTGGATCTGACAAGACCTTGAAATACTCCGCCATATTACTATTCATACTTACAAACTCCTTATATCGATAATTATCTATATTGATAACTATCTATATTATAAAACGTTTCTAAAAAATATCAAATAAGTTTTATGTAAAATCTTTAAAATAATCCATAATAAATTTTTTAAGCAAAGAAAAAAGCCTTAAGTTATTTTACTCATGGCTTTCTTCTTATTACTATATTATAAAAAGAGAGAAAATTATTGAAACTTTATTTGAAATGGTAAAAGCGGTAAATCATTTTCCGTATAGATGAACATTTCCGGATAATTGTTGAAAGCATATCGAAGTTCAACAATTTCTTCTTCCAAAAGAACGACAATTTCCTGATCAAGCAATTGATAGATCTTGACTTCTTTAACTTTTCCCGTCTTGGTTATAACGGTGAAACGACAGTTCTTATCCGTGTGCTTAAGCGGCAATTGATTGTTTTTAACTCTAATTACCAACTTATCACCGATTAATTGGTGAGAATCATACATCGGTGAAAGACTATTACAGCCAGTATGATAAACGAATTCATTCAAGACGCCCACGAATCTTCTTGCCACTTCGTTTTTATCATGAGGATGAATGTCATATCTTTCCCCGCAGTCAGCTGCGGTAATCACATATTTTTGTTCTTCAATGTTCAAGAACTTCGCTTGTTCTCTTCTTAAGTAAGATACAGCCAAAGGATCAGCCTCAACATATTCATACCCAGCTATTTGGGTGATGATGATTGGTAGTTCACTCTTAAAAGCTTTTCGCCATGATAAAGTAAAAGCATCCATGGCTTCTTTATAGACTTCAAAGTTCAATTTATCATTTTCACCCTGATAATAAAGTATTGCTTTCGCTTGATATGGAATTACCCTTTTAACCATCGTGTCGAAAAGTCCGCATGGTCGGTTTTGATTCTTTGGTCCCATTGGTAGATATGGATTCGGTACCTTTTCAAAAGCCCTTCTGTGTGCATCTTCTAAAGATAACCCCAGTCTAACGCCTTCATCCAACAATCCATAAAACTGGTACAATAAAGGCAATTGCTGATTGAAGTAATCGTCATATTCTTTTTCAGTCTTGAATTTTTTGATTTCTTCGTAATAATTATCCAAAATATACTTCAAGCGTTTATTCTCACCTAAAGTCACTTCGTCAATCCAGGTAAACACAGTTGTATCACCCATGTTTAAAGAAAGTATTCCGATTGGGATATCTTTTTCCTTTTGTAAAGCAGCTGCGACCAAATAACCAATTGCGGAAAA
>JAQVFZ010000139.1 GCA_028697025.1 Candidatus Izemoplasmatales bacterium
CCAGAGGCAAGCGGGGATTGGCGTTGTGTAGAAGAGTTGGCCAGGCAAGGTGATGATGCAGTCCACCATGTCGGCTTCGATGATGGCCTTGCGGATGTCGCCTTCGCCGGAGGTGTTGCTGGTGAGCGAGCCATTGGCCAGCACGAACCCGGCTGTCCCGTGAGGGGCGAGATGGTGCAGGAAGTGCAGAATCCATGCATAGTTGGCGTTGCCGCCGTCAACATGAACAAATGAACCGTCCTTCTGTTTGCGCTCGCCGCCTGGCGGGAGCGAGAACTGGGCGTTGCCGGAGGGCAGGTCGAAGCGCCGCCAGCGGACGTCGCTCTTCACCTTCGAGTAGCCCCAGTCCTCAATGTTGAAGGGGGGATTGGCCAGGATGTAGTCGGCCTTCAGGTCCTTATGCTTGTCGTTAAGGAAGCTGTCGCCCCATTCGATCTTGCCGTCGATCCCCCGGATGGCCAGATTCATCAGGGCCAGCCGCCAGGTGGTATTGTTGGATTCTTGGCCGTAGATCGAAATCTCGCGTCGTACGGCGGGGCTGGCCTTGGGTTTCTTGCCGTTGCCATTGCTGGAGGCGTGCGACTGAACGAACTTGGCGGCCTGCACGAACATGCCGCCGGAGCCGCAGCAAGGGTCGAGAACGCGGCCTTTGTAGGGTTCGAGCATCTCGACCAGCAGCTTGACCACGCACTGGGGCGTGTAGAACTGTCCGCCGAGCTTGCCCTCGGCGGCCGCGAATTTGCCGAGGAAGTACTCGTACACCCGGCCCAAGACGTCGCGCTCGCGTGCCTGCCTGTCGCCCAGGCCGATAGTTGCGATCAGGTCAATGATTTCGCCGAGGCGGGCCTTGTCGAGCGCCGGGCGGGCGTAGCCCTTGGGGAGCACGCCCTTGAGAACCTTGTTGTCGCGCTCGATGGCGGCCAGGGCGTCGTCCACCAGCGTGCCGATCTCGGGTCGCTTGGCATTCTTCTGGAGATAGGGCCAGCGCGCTTCCGGCGGCACCCAGAAGATGTTGTCGGCCAGATACTCGTCGCGGTCTTCGGCCACGCCGTACCGTGCCCGTTCCTCTTTGACGTAGTACTCGCTCTTCGGGTTGGCTGTTTCCTGGGCCAGATGATTGTACTTTTCCATGAAGGCGTCGGAGATGTACTTCAGGAAAATCAGTCCGAGGACGACGTGCTTGTACTCGGCGGCGTCCATATTGCCGCGCAGCTTGTCCGCTGCCGCCCAGAGCTTATCCTCGAACCCCAGGTTTTCGCTGGAGGATGTCGCACTCATATGTTGCTGCTCCCCTTGATCTTGCGCCTTGAAGCCGCCGCCCTGTTGGCGGGCTTCTTGTCTGGCTTGGATTCGGGCGAAGGCTGTTGAGCCACATAATCCTTTTGCGGGCCGTTCCTCTTGGCCTGCGATGGCCGATTTGGCCGATTGATGGCCGATTCCGCCCTGCCTGCCGATGGCCCCTTTGGCCCCTTTGCGGCCCCTTTGGCCAGCACATAGACGGTGCCCTTTTCGGTCAGGCGGTATTTCTGGAGGCGGCTGTGCGGCTTATCGGGAATGGACATTTTGATCCATCCCATTGACAGTAGTTTCTCGATGGCTTTCTTGAAATTTCCAGTCCGCTGCGCATACCCAAGGGTCGCCAGTAACCCTTGTCGCCCCAGTGGGTTCGTCGACAAGGCAGTTAGAATCCTCCAGTCAGTTGCCGTAGGTTCGACTGGGGCCTCGACTGGGGCCCCTGTCGAGGCTGTCGGTCGCCAGAGGGTCTGGATGAACTGGCCCATCTCCTGCCGGAACTCAGGCGGACGCAGCTTGGCGGCCTTGCAGAGACCGATCATGTCGAGAATGCCGGTTCCCGCCTTCTCGATGTGCCGCGTGAGGGACTGCATCTTGGGATGTCGGGCGTCGTCGTTCTCGCCCTTGACGAAGATCAGCCGCTGTTTCCCGGCGGAGGTAGCCCGGTCGAACTCGCGCTCGGTGGGCGAGACGCCCTGGGCGTCCTCGTAGCCGTAGTCGTTGCCCAGAAGACCAAGGTACACGTCGCACCGATCCACCTGATCCAGATAGACCTTGTCGGCGCGACGATCAGCGGCGGGCATGTCCTCGAACAGGAACACATCGAAGAACCGGCCCAAGAGGGCGTCGCCGATGATGTAGCTCTTCATCGCCCGGCGTTCCTCGGCCAGTTCCTTCTGCACGCTGCTGATGAATATCAATTGCTTCATTTCCGGGCCTTATGCGAGTCGGCAGGGCGGTTCCCAAGCCCGTGTGTCACCCAGGCATCGATGGCGTGCTTGTGAAACCGCCAGCGCTTGCCTATCTTCTGGCCCGGCAGCTTCTCGTCGACGGCCAGCTTGTAGAGCGTGGACTTCGAAAGTTTCAGGTACGCCGCCAACTCGTCCATGGTCAGTATCTCACCATGTTTGGCGTTCATAGGCTACTCCAGGCCTCCATCTTACCGGTTGAACGCGAAGACAGACAACCAGCAGCGAGCATTATCCATATTTTGCCGGTGTTCACAATGCCAAAAGCCGATTCAAAGCAGCTTGTCATGGGCACAAAAATTCTCCATCTCCCTACAGCCTCTCCCGTATCCGCTTGATTGTGAGCGGCGCGCAGCCCTCAAAATGGTTATTCACGAACGTCCAGACCTTCCGCTGGGGTTTGCGCAGGTCCTGGAGCATGCCCGCCAGGGCGGCGATCTCGCCGTCGCGGGGATCGAGAATCTTCGACCAGTCCTTGCCGGAGCGCTCGTCCATCGTTTCCCGGTCGGGGCCGTGCAGCCGGATCACTACCCGGTCCGTCAGTTTGTCCGCATGCTGTCCGCAGACGCGCCAGACGGGCGGCATGTAGTAGCCCTGCTGGAAGACGTGACCCACGTCAAGCCGGCGCAGGAGATTGAAATAGGGGCCGTTGAGCCAGTTCGGGTTGCGCGGCTCGATGCACCACTCCAGTTCCTTGGGCAGCCAACTCATGAACGCCTCCAGCCGCTCCAGAAAGTCGGCCTGCGCCCCCATCATCTGCCGGTTCAGATAGCCGAACTGAAGCATGAGCGGCCCCAGCTTGCCCCGCATCGGCTCCAGGCACTCCAGCACCCGGTAGAGCAGGTCGGCCGAGAGGAAGTGGGGATTCGGCACCAGCGCTTCGGTCTTCGATTTCGGGTGATAGTGCGTCAGGGTCAGCGCATTGGGCAGCTTGACCGCGAACCGGAACGTCGTCGGCACCGACGCCGCGTACTCGGCCGCCAGTTTC
>JAQVFZ010000140.1 GCA_028697025.1 Candidatus Izemoplasmatales bacterium
AGCATCAACAACATGAAAAGGCCAATAAATTTTTTGGTAATTGTCATATTATTCCTCCTTAATTAAACTTTCATAATAATTTTATTATATACCATAAATGATATTTTTTCCATATTTACTACTCTTCTGGAGCGACAATTGTTATGACTCCAGAAATTTCTGCTCTTGCGCCTTCAGAGTCTGTGACTCTCATTGTGAAAGCGAAAGTGCCTCCGACAGGGGTTATAAACTCAATCAAGAAGATTATTCCTTGATCCAGAACATATTTCCCTTCTTCATCTGTTTTCAGTGTTCCCCATAACGCTTCATCCGCTTCATCAACAACACCGTCTCTATTGGCATCGGAATCATCTTCCCATCTTTCATAGAAATTGGTGATGAAAATGGTGTCGGAAATATCTTCGTATTTCCTATCCTTACCCCAAACGACTTCCGTTTGGTTATAATCGATGGCGCGAATATTTTGGTTCTCCACCAAATCATTAATTAGAATTGATGGATCGAATTCAGTGCCCTTGACATGATTGTAAGCGACTGAGTTGATACTTTGCGGTACGCCGTCAACCATCTGCACAAATACCGGTGGACGGTTGGTGATTGCTGGGCATCCCATCATGGAAAATGCCAAAGCTACAAATAAAGTTAAAGTCAATATTCTTTTGATTTTCATTTTTTCCACCTCTTTTAACCTTTGGTTCCGCTTCGTCCGATTCCGTTCATGATGTATTTACGGAACATAAAGAAGACGATTAATAGTGGGACGGTTACCAAGGCGCTGGCTGCGATTTGCAAGTTGTACATTACACGTCCAGAGTCTTGAACAAAGGTTGAATCGCGTAGAGCGTTGGAAATCAACCAATAATTTTTAGCATCCGGATCGCCGACGCCTGTAATGATACGCGGCCAAATATAGGCGTTCCAGGAACTGAATACGTTGAGTATTGTAATTGTGAAGATTGTTGGTGAGGCTATCGGCACCATAACTCTCATCAAATACTTGAAATCGCTGCAGCCGTCTACTCGAGCTGCTTTATATAGAGATTCAGGTATTTGTTTGAAGTTTTGTCTCAAGAAAAAAATGTAAGAGATGCTGGTGACGAACGGTATGATCATGGCCAAGAAATATTGATTCTCGCCAGTAGGCATACCAATCCATCCCAAACCGTTTTTACTGACGGTGATGAAGTTGGTGATGATGTATAATTCTCCAGGAATCATCATGGTCATAATTAAGATTGAGAATAATAATTCACGGCCTTTAAATTCGATTCTAGCGAATGCGTAAGCAGCGAATATGGTTGTTAAAATTGTGCCCAAGGTTGAGAAAATGGCAACTATAACTGTGTTCTTTATATAAAGACCGAAGTTAAGTTCCGTTAATACAACCTTATAGTTTACCCAATTCCAACGCGAAATCGATAAGAAAAATTTAGGATTTATCGCAACTGATTCCGTAAAAGTCTTGAGTGATGTCAACACCATCCAATAAAACGGAATAATGATGATTAATGCCATCAAAACCAAGAATAGATAGGTACCAAAAATACGTAAGGCGCCAACGGTATTTTGACGACGAATGCTTCTTTTTAGGGAAGCTGAATACTCATCAATCGTATCTTCGTTGATTATTTCTTTTTTGGCTTTTCTATCCGCGAACCATTTCTTGATTGCAGGAATTATGCTTTGGAAAAACTCTTTGGGGCTATAATCCTTGACGAATTTTATTAGGATGAAAGTATTATAGATTCTTAATCCTGCGCCAACGAAATTAAATGTCAATAAATTGATCAATGCCTGAACGAATTTTGAACCTGCGGCATAGGAATCAACTTCATAAATGGTTCTTGTTTTATTCTTTTTGATATTGATGAACAACATCGGAAAAGTTACAACCAAGAAGATTGCTAAAATGGAAATGATACTGTTCATTTGCCATTTATCCAAATTTGAACCCAGTAATTCATATGTAGGGGTTAAAAACTCGAGATTATCCAAATCCATGTTGCCACTAATTGGATCTAAATCCGGTAGTTGCAAGAGATTGAACAACATCAGGAATAGAGCGATATAGGCAATAATTGCCAAGATGTCAAAGATAAAGGTGATGTTTTCTATTTTCTTAGATTTTAAAAATAATTGTTTATCCATTATATATAGCCCCCTTTCCTAGTAGTGAACGCGTTTTTTGCTGACTTGCATCTGGACTATAGTAAGAACTAATATAATCGCAAACAATATCAAAGAACCTGCGGCTGCTACGGACAATTGTCCTTCTTTGCTGCCGTCGATGAATTGGTAAATGTACATGACGATTGATTGGAGGTTGTAGTTAACTCCCGGAGGAGCTCCTTGAACACCAAACAAGGCTACAATCGCATTATAAATCTTGAATGCGCCAATTACTGAAGTAACGGTGATATAGAAAATCATCGGTGAAATCAATGGAACGGTGATTTTGCTGAAAATTCTACCCTTTGGCGTAGCGTCGATAGCTGCTGCTTGATAGTATTGTTTGTCAATTCCTTGAATACTGGTCAAGAAAACCATGATTTTGAAAGCTAACGCCGACCAAATACTATAGAAAATCAAGACAAACATGCTTCGCCAATAAACGGCATTGCTTTCTACCCAGGACAATCCGGCTGTATCTACTCCAAAAAGCCCTATGAATTGGTTTACCAAGCCACCGTCGGTTCTGAACATATAAGCAAAAACCAAACCGATCGCGATTGTGTTGGTTACATAAGGCAAGAAATAAATGGTTTGAAAGAAACCTTTTAAAGGTTTGATTGAGTTTAAGGCTACCGAAACGCCCAGTGCTATGAAAATCGAAATCGGTACGCTGATGAAAACGATGATCAGGGTATTGATGACCGCACTTGAAGCCGTGTGCGAAGCCGGTACGATGAAAGATTCATCGGTCAAAACTCTTAAGAAGTTGCCAAAGATGGTATAGCCGGTAATCGTATTGTTGGTCATGTTATAGTTTTCATAGATTACCAAGGCAAACGAGTTTATAATCGGCCAGAATGTGAATACTGCCAGAATAATCAGTGCTGGAGATAGGTATAATAATGCTTTAGCCCAACCAGGAAATTTGCCGGCAGGGTTGATTTTATGTTTATCCAGAAAATTACTGATTTTCCTTTTGAAATTGTTAATGATTCTCCTAACGTTCCAAAAGAAGGTTTTAATAATGTTTCCGATCTTTATTAAAAACCCCTTGACGTTTTTAATAAGATTACGCA
>JAQVFZ010000141.1 GCA_028697025.1 Candidatus Izemoplasmatales bacterium
CTTTAATTCCCATGCCAATTTCAATTTCTTTGAAAAAGTCCAAATCCGTAGGTTTAGTTTTTCTTTTGACTAAATATATTGAGTCGACACCATCAGTGACAATCAGTTTAACGCTTGAATTGCTATTTGAATCGTTAATCTCATTCTCAACGACAATTCCCTCAACAAAAAGGATCGACTTGCCTTGATTCTTTTCTTTGAACTCCTCAAATTCCATCTCGTTTTTCGGTATCAAGGAAATTTCTATAAAATCATCAAAATCAGCTGGTTGATTCAAACTTATGAATTTTACTTCAGTGGAATTGAGAAGATGTCTGTTTTCCTTAATAAAGAGATCATTGTTCTTCTTTATCTCTTCTTCAATCGATTCCATGCTTTCGTCAATATGAATGGTTATTTCCACTTCGAAGCCCATTTTTTTCATTTGTTCTTCGATTGCTGTCTTGTAAATCTGTGGTGAGACTGCACCATTAGGAACATAAATCTTTATAGTATTATCATCGAGGTCCTTATCATAATCCTTAAGAGGTAGTACTCTCTTATCATCCTTTGCAATCAGATCAATCGCTAAATCATAATAATCGAGAATATCCCCTTCCGCATCCAAAAAAGCCACTCTAAAGTCAACCGCTTTTACGCTTTCATATATAGTGGTCAGGTTATGTAACTTTTGAATAAAATTACGAAAATGCATTATGGGTATAACTTTTTCAAAAATAAAGAAAAAAGTCCAAGCGTCATTCAACTTGTCCACTTCAACTGTATCTATGCGACAATATTCTTCTATGATTTTATCCTGTAAATCCAATCTTTCGAGCAAAGCTTTTATCTTATCCAAAATATCATCTCCAATAACTACCTTATTATATCATAATAATCTAATTTTTTAATGGTCAAAATTCAAAACATAAAAAAAACAGCCGCAGCTGTTTTCTTAAAATTTAGCAGTAACTTTTCCAGCCAGAATTTCTTCTAGAGCTTGACCGACAGCCTTAACGCATTTGTTATTGACTGAAGAATAATTGTCGTTTTTAATTATTTTAGCTCTTTTTGCGGCAATGTAGGCTAGTTTGTACTTTGAATCGACGACTTCCAACAAGTCATCAATCGAAGGATAACGTAAACCTTCATGATTTACTAGCTTGTTTTGCTTTTTATCGTCTTCTTCATCAAACACCATATCTCCGGTTTCATAATCACCGTAAGAATATGCTTGAAAATTGAATTCTTTTGGATCGTATTTTGTATTTGCTTTTGAACTTCTGTCATCGTAATCTGTATGCTCGCTATGAGTATCTTCACCAAGCATTTTTTCTTTCAATTCCAGAAGTTTTTCCTGATTTAATTCGTGTTTATCCTTAATCATTCTTTCCCCTCCAGGAGTTTGTAATATTTATGGATTGATCTTTCGGTTTTGGCGTGTTCTGCTCGAATAATTGCATAAATTCTATCGGCGGCATTTACTACTTCGTCGTTTACGACAATGTAATCATACTTATACGCCAAATGAAATTCACGCTCTGCTTTATCTATCCGTTTCTTTATCGTTTCCAAAGAATCGGTTCCTCGGTTTTTCAAACGATCAATTAAAGCTTTTCTTGATGGTGGAACAATAAAGATGAAAACAGCTTCCGGATTTCTTTCTCTAACTTGTAAAGCTCCTTCAACTTCAATTTCAACAATAACTTCTTTGCCTTTCTCCATCATTGTCTCGATGAAGTCAATCGGAGTACCATAATATTCGCCAACAAATTCTGCATATTCTAGAAATCCATTGCTCATGATTCTTTCTTCAAATTGATCTCTCGTCACAAAAAAGTAATCAACGCCATCGATTTCACCCGGTCGAGGTTTTCTGGTGGTCATTGAAACAGAATAACAAAAATTGTTATCAGGTATTTCAAATAGCGCTTTACGAATTGTCCCTTTTCCTACTCCTGATGGACCACTGATGATGACAAGAAGTCCCCGTTCATTTAGTTTCAGAGTAATCCCTCCAATTGCCAAAAAAAGCCATATTTGTTATTTTATATCATAACACAAAAGATATAAATAGTAAAATTATTTTTAATTATTTAAACTATGTTATAATTAATTCGGTGATTATATGAGTGTTGACGGACGTTTTATTTCCCATTTGGCAATAGAACTCAATGAAAAGATGAGAAATGTTAGAATAAACAAGATATCGCAGCTTTCACGAGCGGATTTTTTGTTTTACCTTAATTTGGATGATAATCTTTATTTGTCTCTATCCACTTCCATGGCTAGAGTTCATTTGGCAAAAAGCAAATATAACAATTTCATAACTCCTGGCGGCTTTTGCATGTTCCTAAGGAAACACATCGAAAAAGGCATCATTACCGAAGTCAAAGCTTTAAACTCCGATCGAATCGTTGAAATCAAGGTGAACAATCGAAATGACATTGGCGATTTGACGGACTACTATCTTATAATCGAGTTGTTTGGACGTTATGCCAACCTGATTGTTTTGGATGCGGATAGAACGATTATCAATGCTTTTAAGCATATTCATCCTTTCGAAAACCCCGACCGAATAATTATAAATGGTATCAAGTACGTCTTACCACAAGATGATAAATTAAGTGCTGATGATTTTTCGGGAATTTCCGAATTTTTCAAGCAAGAAAATATTGGGTACCAAGACATAATCAATAAGATCAGGGGTATCTCACCAATTCTTGCTAAACGGATAATCTTTGAAGCAAACTACCAATCCTATCGGATGTTTGATGTTTATAAAGAACTTTATTTCAAAGAGACATTGCCAACGAAATCTCCCAAGCATTTTTACTGCACAGACATCTTTGAAAATGATAAAATATATTATAAAAGTTTATCTGAGTTATTGGAGGATCAATTTATGGAAGCTTCAAGTTTGGAAAGAGTCAAGCAAATTCATAAAAATCTAAGTACTTTTGTAAAAAATCAGCTTGAAAAAAATGTCAACAAATTGGAAAAACTTACTAAGGATCTCCATGATGCGGAAAATAATCAAATCAACCGAATAAAAGGTGATCTATTGCTGCAGAATAATAATTTGATTGATAAGACAAAAACAGAAGTCAAGTTATACAGTTATGAATAGCATTTACAAAATTTGGATCTAATTCAATTGCTTTTTTATATGAAGAGATAGCCTTATTTGATAATCCCAAATATTTATATGAAGTACCTAAGTTACTA
>JAQVFZ010000142.1 GCA_028697025.1 Candidatus Izemoplasmatales bacterium
TCTTTGGCGATTAATCCGGTGACAGTCGCAACTGTTGCCTTCCAATCTCCCCATCCCAATGGAGAAAAGATGAAAGCGAAGATTTTCCCGATGCTGGCAAGAATGGATTGATCGGCATTTTCAACAAGTGAGAATGACCAGGAAAAACTGGAGAGGAACCAAACGATGACAGATGCCAAGAGAATGATAGTTCCTGCTTTTTTTACAAAGGATTTTAACTTATGGAAAACCAAGAAAGCCAAGCTTTTGATTGTTGGCACATGATAATCAGGCAGTTCCATGATAAATGGAGCGGCTTTACCAGCGAAACCTTTGAATTTTTTCAGGATGATGCTGGAGATGATAATCATGCCAATACCCAATAAATAGGCTGAAGGGGCAATAAGCCATTGAATGCTTGAACCTCTGAACATTGCTCCGGCAATCAAGGCGATAATTGGTAGTTTCGCACCACAAGGCATAAAGGTTGTGGTCATGATCATGACTTTGCGATTATTCTCTTCTTCAATAGTTCTGGCTGCCATAATTCCCGGAACACCGCACCCGGTTGACATCAACATTGGAAAGAATGCTTTGCCAGATAACCCGAAACGACGGAAAATCTTATCGAGGATGAAGGCAATTCTTGCCATATAGCCGCTTTCTTCCAAGATACCTAATAGTAAGAATAAAACAAACATTTGCGGTAAAAACCCTAATACAGCTCCAACACCGCCGATGATGCCATCAACGACGACCCCAATCAGCCACGGCCAGGCATTGATTGAACTGAGCCAAGCCGTTAGTAGTGCTGGTAAGCCGTTGGTACCAAAGATTGTATCATTGACAAAATCCGTCAACAATCCACCAACAGTGGAAATCGAGAGATAATATACCAAAAAGATAATTAAAACAAAGATTGGCAAGCCCAAATACTTGTTGGTCAGGACTTTATCGATTTTATAACTGATTGAGCTGGTTTTGATTTTGTTCTTCAAGTAAACCTTTGCGATGAAGCGGTTGATGAAGCCATAGCGCTCTTTTGCAATCAGCGCTTCCGAGTCATCATCTTCACTCTTCTCCAAAGCCTCTATCTTAGTCATAAATTGCGCTTCAGTCTCAGGATTGATTTTAATTTCTTCAAGAACTCTCTCATCTTTTTCAAAGATTTTTATTGCATACCAACGCAATTTTTCTTTGGGAACGAATTCTTTGATGGTTGAAGAAATCTCGGTAATTATCGTTTCAATCGTTTCCGAATACCAAGAATCGGGCGATATCCATACCCTGATCCGACTAGATCCAATGCAGCATTGATCAAGTCATCATTGCCTTGACTTTTCAAGGCCGTGATTTCAATGACAGGTAGGTTGAACATTTTACCGATTAAAGCGGATTTGATAACATCCTTGTTTTTGGCTATCACATCCATCATGTTGATGGCGATGACAATAGGAACTCCGGTTTCAATCAATTGAGTGGTCAAATATAGATTTCTTTCCAGATTTGAGCCATCGATAATATTGATAATGACATCAGGTTTTTCTTTTAGGATGTAATCTCGGGAAATCACCTCTTCCAATGAATAGGGAGAAAGCGAGTAGATTCCCGGTAAATCAATGATGGTAATATCTTTATTTGTTCTTAGATAACCCTCTTTTTTTTCAACTGTTACGCCCGGCCAATTGCCGATGTGTTGGTTGTTGCCGGTTAAACTATTGAAAAGCGTGGTTTTTCCACTATTTGGGTTTCCAACTAATGCAATTTTTAGTTTCATCTTGGTAGTCCTTTCATGAGTTAGCATTGCCTAACCATAAATGCAAATATATTGCCAAAGAATCAATCTTCGGCAATCGTTTGAATGATTATATTCTGGGCGTCAGCTTTTCTCAAAGTCATCTCGGTGTTCTTTACTCTTATTTCCATCGGATCACCCAGAGGAGCAAGTTTATGGACAAAGACAATTGTTCCGGGTATGAGTCCCATATCCATCAGTCTTCTTTTTATCGGTTTTTCACCATTAATCTTGACAATCTGACAATTTGAGCCGATTGTAGCTTTATCGAGTGTATTCATCATCTTTTATCCAGCTTTTATGGCTATTCCTTTCCCAATTTGTCGATTTGATAAATAAAGTTAGCAATAACTAACTGTGATAATTATAGAATATTTTAGAGCTAAAAGTCAAGCATTGTTACAAAAAAGTTCATCAGTTATGATATAATATCTTTTAAGGAAGTGATAGCCATGAGAATCTATGAATCCGGCGAGAATTATCTCGAAGCAATTCGGATAATAAAACAAAGACAAGATCATGTTCGTTCCATTGACATCGCCAAGGAAATGAACTTTTCCAAAGCTAGCGTCTCTCGTGCTGTCAACAAGCTTAAAGACGATGGTTTTTTGACAATTGAAAAAGATGGTTTATTGGTACTTACTGCTAAGGGGTTGGATTTAGCAACCTTAATCTACGACAGACATCGGTTTTTCACCGATTTCTTGATTTTTTTGGGCGTTGATGAAAACATAGCTGCCCAGGACGCCTGCAAAATCGAACATGTTTTGAGCTCAGAAAGTTATCGAGCAATGAAAAACTATCTTACTAAGGCCAAGAATACGGATATTTAAAAAGAACTGACTAAAAATCAGTTCTTCTTTTTTAATTAAATTATATCGCAAGTATGTTCTTTTGAAGTATCGATAATCACCGGAATGACAATCGGTTTTCTTTTTGTGGAATTATATAGATATCTTTGAATTTGATAACGAAGATTGTCTTTGTATTTTTGCCAATCAATCGTTTTTTGAGCAAATTGGCGATTGGTTTCCATTTGATAGATGATTTCTATTTCTTTGACGATGTCTTCATTCTCTTTCATATACATGAAACCGCGAGAAACTATTTCCGGAGTGTTAAGCATGGTTTTCTCTTTGGCGTTGATGTTGGCAATCACCAATAAAAAGCCGTCTTCTGCCAATAATTCTCTTTCTTTGAGAACTTGATCGTTAAGGTCGGTTTCATAATTGCCGTCAACCATCAGTGTTCCGTTTTCCACCATGTCATGATAACGATCCTTAACTCCGTTGGTAAAGGAAATCACTTCGCCGTTATCAAGCAAAA
>JAQVFZ010000143.1 GCA_028697025.1 Candidatus Izemoplasmatales bacterium
GGTGCGTTGGCTAAAAAGCCAATCGCTTGCATTTTGCTGATGAAGAAGGTACCGCAGAAAGCGCCAATGACCATTAAACCTTCAAGTGCGATATTTACTGTACCGCTTTTTTCGGAAAACATGCCCGCAATCGCTACAATCAAAAGCGGAATGATGAAGAATAATGCCTGAGAAATAAAGAATGCCATTAGTTCTCACCCGCCTTTGTCTCGAGATCGTCAATTGGTTTGGATTTAGGTTTTTTCCTTTTATATTTTTGAAAGAACACTTTGATTTTTCCAAGATTTTGCGTAATAATCAATGCAAATGCGCTGAAGTAGATGATGATTGCGATGATGATATCAACGATTTCAGCGACGAATCCAACACTTTGCATCGGTCCGCTGGCTAAGCGGATGTAACTGATGAAGAAAGTTGAAAATATGACGCCGACTGGATTGCTCGAGGCAAGAAGCGCTACTGGAATTCCGTCGAAACCAACACCGAGAATCTCGTTTTCTACCGCGTAGACATTACCGAAATTGTAAACGCTTGGGCCGAGAATGAATAATGCTCCGCCCAATCCGGCAAGCATGCCGGAAATAGCCATTGAAAGAATAATGCTGCGCTTTTCGTTGACGCCGGCATATTTAGCGGCGTCTCTATTTAATCCCACGCTTTTAAGTTCTCTACCGAATACTGTCTTATTTAGGACAAAATAGATGATGATTGCTGTAGCAATGGCGATTAATATCGAAAGATCTAATCCGCTATTAGGAAAAATGTCATTAAAGAATCCATATGAGGTTCTGGCGTTTTGATCGACCGCCCAAGTTCTGTTGGTGTTACCGTTCAGTACCTTTGATTTAAGAAAACTCGAGTTTATGAGACCATTGACTAAATACATTCCGATATAGTTGAACATAATTGAAGTTATTACTTCATGGACATTGAATTTTGCTTTGAATAATCCTGGAATCGCTCCCCAGAGAAAACCTGCTGTCATCCCTGCCAAAACTGCGACTATCCATTGGAAAGGTCCCAACCCATCTCCTAAAATTCCAATCAGGCAAGCAGCGAATAATCCGACGGTATATTGTCCGCTTGCCCCGATGTTAAAAAGCCCGGTTTTGAAGGCGAAAGCTACGGCTAGTCCGGTAAAGATAATCGGTGTTGCTCGATATAGCATTTGGCCGATTCCAATCCAAGCACCTCTTGGATTATTGAACATACCCTTAAGAAGTCTTGCTATTCCAATCGGAGATTGACTTGGGTTAATGATAATCATTAGGATTATCCCAGCTAAAAGCCCAATTCCAATCGCTAAGAGAGCACCCATGAAGGCTTTGAAACCCTCAGTTTGCTTGGTTTTGTTCCAATAGATTTTGAAATCGTTTAAGGATTGTTTGAAAATATCAGAAAAGCTACGCTTGTTTTCTTTCATTTTCTTCCTCCTTGACTTCGTTTGTCAAATTTGGTTCAGATAATTGATCAGGATAAACGATATCCCTTTTAACCCCTGCCATATAGAGACCCAATTCTTCGACATCGATGTCTTTTGCCATGACATTCTTTACGATTTTTCCTTCATACATAACTAAGATTCTATCACTTACACTCATGACTTCATCTAGTTCAAAAGAAATAAGAAGAACAGCTTTACCTTTATCTCTTTGTTCGATAATTCGTCGATGGGCAAATTCTACTGCTCCTACATCCAAACCACGGACTGTTTGTATTGATAACAAGAAAGACGAATTCTTATCAATTTCACGAGCGATGATTGCCTTTTGCTGGTTACCACCGGATAACGCACCCATTCTTGATTTTGATCCTTCGCCGCTGCGAATATCGAAATTTTCAATTAGATTTTTTGCCAATTCGTTAATCGGTTTCTGATTGATTATTCCGTGGTTTTGGTATGGATTTATGTGATATTTTTTCAATGCAAGATTATTGGCAACGTTATCCGCAAGAATTAAGCCGTGTTTGTGCCTATCTTCAGGAACGTGACTCATACCGTTATCGTTTCGGAAACGAATTGATTTATGCGTTACATCGTTGCCATTGATGATAATCTGGCCGCTATGCGCTTTAATCAACCCAGAAATAACTTGACCAAGTTCGCTTTGCCCATTGCCGTCAACTCCGGCAATACAGACAATCTCACCGGCTCTAACTCTGAAAGAAACGTTGTCGACCACATTCTTTTTTGTCCTGTCAGAGACGACAGTCAGGTTATTTACTTCCAGTATCACTTCGCCAACATTAATAGGCTTTTTTTCAATATTAAATACTACATCTCTACCGACCATCATTCTTGATAAATCGACTTTCGTAGTATCTTTAGTATTTACCGTACCAATCACTTTACCCCTACGCAAAACTGTAACTCGATCGCATACTTCCATGATTTCGTCGAGTTTATGGGTAATAAAAATGATTGACTTACCTTCTTTAGTTAGATTTTTCATTGTTGCCATTAATTGCATTATTTCTTGAGGTGTCAAAACCGCTGTAGGCTCATCAAAAATCAAGATTTCGTTATGGCGATATAGCATTTTAAGAATTTCTGTCCTCTGTTGCATATTGACTGATACATCTTGAACTTTTGAATCTAAGTCGACCCACAAATCATATTGCTTACATAAAACTTCAATTTCTTTTCTTGCCCGTTTACGTTCAAGAAAGCCATTTTTATTTGGCTCGACTCCCATGATGATATTATCTAGTATCGTAAAGACCTCGACCAGTTTGAAATGTTGATGAACCATACCGATACCGTAATTATTTGCGTCGTTAGGACTGTGAATATTGATTAATTCACCATTCTTTAGAATCTCGCCTTCAGTAGGGAGATAGATTCCAAAAAGGATGCTCATTAAGGTCGATTTGCCAGCACCATTCTCACCAAGAAGTGCATGAATTTCGCCCTTTCTTAAATCAAAGTTGACATGATCGTTAGCTAAAATGCCAGGAAATTGTTTAGAAATATTGCGCATTTCAATTATTTTTTGCATATACATGTCTCCATTTCTATTGATATGCATTTTTAATAAAAAGAGAGGACAAGAATTATAAGTTAT
>JAQVFZ010000021.1 GCA_028697025.1 Candidatus Izemoplasmatales bacterium
TACCAAGAACATAATGTTGATCCAACAGTTCGTCAATCTTGGCATCGCTTAGTTTGACGTCTTCAGTTGGATTACCAGTTATATAAATCTGAGAAAAAGATACGTCAACTGAGAAACGATACAATTCTTCTGCTGTATCAAAGCGAATGATTTTTGTAGTGTCACAAGATGACGCTCCTGCAGTACAAATAGTGTCTCGAAACTGTGTGTAAGTAATATAATCAGTGCTTTCCGCTTTATCAATAATTGTATCGTCCCAATCATATGTTCCATCAAATATTACAAACTTGCTAGGATCAAATTGATTAGGCAAGGCTTCTGTTATCTTGACAAAGAAGCCAATATTTAAAATCGTAAGAAGCAAAGCGACTAACGCCACTAAGCTATGTTTTATAATTGATAGTTTGATTAGATTTTTCTTCATATGTTTCACCTACCAATTCCCGCCCCAAGGTGGTGTTGCGAGATTCCAGACGTTTTCCGGACCACCTAGAGCTTGTACAGCTTCGACTTCGATACCGACTTGCAAAGAATAACCATTCGGATAAGAACCAAAATTTACGTTTGGCGGAAAAGCTATCACTAATGGTATCGTCGTTAATGTATCTACTGCTGATTGATAATAAATATAATTAAAATACCGGTTTTCAAAAGCCATGGCTTCGTCTTGAGAATCAAGGATATTAAATCCTCTTATGACCAAATTCCCGTTGACTTCAGCGTCCTCAAGATTCCCTGCTGATTTTACATAGAAATCTTCCGTCTGTGTTAACGCATCAGTATAAACTCCGGTGCTAACGAATTCATAAATGATTGTTCCTGAAGAATCTCTAATATCATTATTGATATCGTAATAGTAAGCAGTTTCGTAAGAATCAATATACCAATTAGATCCATAAAAAAGCGTTAATTCTCGCAAGATATCGTCATTCATATAAACCGATAACTCAGTTACATCGCCCAAATAATCTGTATAAGTTAGGGTCAATTGCTTGTAAATCTTTACTCTAAAATATGTTGGTACATTACTCTTAACCAAAACATCAACTCTAAAGTTCTCAATAAAATCATTAGCGGTTTCATTATCAATATTGACCAAATACACCCCAGGCTTGAATACTCCAGGGACAATCTCTACTTGAGAAGCGGACATTAATCTAGTAGTGCCGTCATGAAAGTAAATATCCAAATCAACATCCACAATGCCCATATTCGGATTATATTCTAAGCTTTGTTCAAGCCTTGTCGTAAACCAGGCATAGGTAATAAACACAAAAGAGGACACTGTTAAGAAAAACAATATCCATGATAAAATGAAATGTCTTTTAGAAATTTCTATCATTGGTTTATCCCCTTTCCAAAAATCTTTTAATATGAAAAATGCCCTTGTCTTCTTAGGACAGCATCTTATATTTCTTTGTAAGAAATAAAAAATGCCCTCGTCTTTATGACAACGGCAACTGGCTACCATCTATCGAAGGCCCTATAGCTTTGCGTCACTAGCTTTCACTAGTTTTGCTATTTACGAGTATATTATATTATTAAGAGCAACACTTGTCAATAATATTGTCAAATTTTAGTTCTATTATACCAAAATTTTATAAAACTTAAAATCTACACCAAATCATGGAAAGATATTTTTTTCTTTTGCAAAAAAACCATAAATGACATATAATATGTGGCATGTGTTTATGAATATGGAAAATATGGTAAAAATGAGCTTTTCATCACAAAACATTAACAATATTTTTGTTGTTTTTAGACACAAAAAATGATATGATATATATTGCGAAAATTATTAAGGAGTGGAAAACATGAATAACCCATTAGCTAAAAAGATTATAATAATTGGATCGGTAGTTTTAGCCGTTGTCATCGGAGCACTAGTTCTTTCTTTGACGGTCGGCAAAAAGACAATACCAAATCTCAAAGATCCTAAGGGTATTTTCTATGAAAGATTGGACGATCAAGGCAATGTAATCTATACAATTACAAATGAAGAAATCTACGAACAAATAAAAGGCAACAATGGCGTTCAACAATTAATGATGATGGTTGACGCTGAATTGTTGAAAGGATATTTTGACGATATTACTGAAGCGGAGATTGCCGATAAACTGCAAAAACTTACATACGGCACTGACGATGATGACGCAATCGCTGAAATGGACCTTGAAGAAAAACAAAATAAGGAAGACGAATTCGCTAGATCGATGGTTTTAGCAGGTTATGCTGGCAATGAAGACGAATATGTCACTTTAATCATCGCCAGAGAAAAATACGCTTATGAATCTCTATTGGCGAAACTTACGGAAACTGAAGTTGCTGCAGCCTTCATCTCTTCTTATTTTGAAGACATGAAAGCCATCAACATCCGTTTTACTTCGCAAGAAGATGCTAAGGCTGTCTTGGAAAAATATCACTTAGCTGAAATTTACGGAAACACTTTGGCACTTTACAGGGGTTATGCTTATAATTCCGAGACTCTAAAAGATATTAATGGTGACATCGTTGAAGCCTATCAGTCCGTCACTGTTTATTATTTTGATGAAAGCGACAACATCAGTGATATCAACAAACAAGTTGTTTATACTTTAGGAACAAATGGTTTCTATACCGATAAAGATTCTAAAAGTTATTCCTTGGATAATGAAGGGAATCTTCAAAATGATGTGCCGGCTATTGTAATTGAAGCAGACCTTATTTTTGATGATTACGATACTGCCAAAGCTTTTAAAGATGCCAACACAACTTACTACACAATGTCTAGAACTGATGCTTTCGATAAAGAAGAAGACGTTTTAATCAAGGATCTAGATGGTAATTTGGTCTATACCTTGAAATCAGACAATAAAGTATATGACACTGAAGACGTAGATGTCACAACAACTGCTAAGTTAATCTTTAACAAAAATTATAAAGAGCAAAAACATGTTTCAACCTTTACGCCAAACAATACTGACGAACTTTCTGAACAAGAAATTCTCAACTACTATATCTTAATGTACAATTACGTTTACGGTGAATACCGTGACCTGTTGCCAGAAGCGGCTACTAAAACTGAACTTACTTCTTTAGACAATGAAAACTTAATGTTTAACTTCGATGACGTAAGTGGAAAATCAGCTTCTCTGGCTACTTACATATTTAAGACTGTATCACAAATCAATTCCAAGACTTATTCTTCTAAACCTCAATCTATCGCCGTTTCCCAAGAAACTTTCTACTACATGACTTACAAACTTGAAGAACCGACAAAACTTAATTTAGGAAAACAAGTACTTGATTTGATCGAACAAGATATCGTCAACCAAGTACCAAAAACTGTTGTTGAAAATATAGAACTTCCTACTACTGGCGAATATAACGCGACTATTACTTGGGTATCTTCCAATAAAGAAGTCATCGCCAACGATGGTAAAGTAACTCCTCCGGCAGTAAATTCAATCGTTGACTTAAGTTATACCATCAAGGTATTGGGTGAAACCAGAATCGGTAAAATTACCATCAGTGTCTTGACAGATGGCGACAATATCAAAGATCTTGATTTGGAAGTACAATATCCTAGTTTGAAAACATTAATCAACAACCAAGAAATTTATGATGCAGTCAGTGCTAAACTGATTGAAACCAAAGTCTATGGTTCTACCGGAAGTACCAATATCAATAAAGAACTTGCAACTTTAAGAACCGAAAATGGTTTAGTCATCTACGACTATTATTTAGCAAAAGATTACCGCGAACTTGATTCTACTTACGACAAAGAAAATAATGGCAATAAAACTTTAGTTGCCAGCTTGGAAAAAACCTTGGATAGTGAAGAAGCTTTTGAAATCTCAGCTGATGATTTGTATGCTTACACTCTAGGTAAATCTCCAGCGATTTATACTTTACAGGCAGCACAATTCAAGGAAGTCTTATATTCCTCATTCTATGAAGAAAGTTTTGGTACAGAAAGAAACATTCAAAAGAACGATTCCTTGAGAATGGATGAAATTCACGCAGTTGTAGCCAATTCAAAATCATATTACATCTATATGAAAAACATGTACGGACAATACGGCATGACTTACCCTTATAATTCGTTCTTGGATTATGCTTATTCACAATATGGCACAAAAACCGAAACTGAGTTGATGCAATATTTCATCGTGTCTGAATTAAGACCTTATTATATCAATAGCGTAATCGATGAGGAAAATGTGGTTCAAGCATTATATTCAATCGTTGAAGACAACTTTAACAACTACTTCTCACTTGATGTAACGCAAATTTTGATATATCTGGATTACGATGAAGATGGCAAACCAGACAATTACAAAGACTACGTCGCTACTCTAACTCCTGAAGAAAATACTGCATTCTTATCACAACTTGCGACTTTGGAAACAAAAATCAATGATTTTGAAGGCGACTTCAAAGCCTTGGTGACAGCTTATAAAAAAGCAACCAGAGAAGATGCAACCTGGGGAAGTTTCAAACAAGCGGGCATTCTACTTCTTACCGAAGAATTGAATATGCCTGATGAAGAAGATCAAGAAGTTACTCATTCCTTGCACTATAGCGGCAAATACGGTGTAAAAGATTCATATGACCCTGACTTCACTTCCGCCTTGACTTCTCTATATGAAGAATATCGCTTGCCACAAAATCTCGAACTTGCGGAATTGAAATCAGATTTGGTTGTAACTCAATTTGGACTTCACTTAATCTTAGCTAAGAAAGGTGAAAACTTCGAACAATTCTCCGCTAAATATTTAAGTACGACCGAAGGTGCAGACGCTTTCGACAGCGCTTCTTACAACGAAAATGATTTGCCGACCATTGAACAACTTGAACTTTATGCAACATATAAGTTTTATTCACTGGTTTATGATTTAAGCAACGCCGACGTTGAAGTTAAATATGGCATCACCGTTCCGAAGATTCCTGCCTCAGTCACAAAAGCGCTTGATTTTTACTTTGAAGATGTCATCAATCAAGTCTATGTCCTTGGTACAGCCAACATTGAAATCGCAAGATCAATGGCTAACGGAAACTTCCTTGGCAATGATTTAATCGATTGGGAAACTTCCGCAATCATGGATAATCTTCAAACCATCGAAGATGCTTATTACGGTGCCGTATTATCTAAATATTTCGAATAAAAAATATTAAAAATAAAACTGTTGGATTTTAAAACCCAACAGTTTTTTTTATTAAGACAGTTTGTGTTTATAATATCTTTCTCTTTCCAACACACCAATAGGTCCCGTTAAATCGCCGTTTTCCACCAACTCAAGTTCTTCTCCCAAAACGCAGGCTTTGGAATCGATGTTGTCGATGAAGTGTATCATTAATGCTTCAGCGATATTCGGTTTTTTCGGCGACCCAAAGTTGCCGTAATAATGATGAGACAATAAGATGTGTTGCAATAACATCACTTCTTCTGAATCAGAATAATTCAAATCCTTGGCAACTTCATCAAGCAAGGAAACACCCATGGATATATGTCCGATCAGCTTACCCTTGATTGTGTAATTGCTGCCCTCGAAAGAATCAAATTCATGAATCTTGCAAATGTCATGCAAGATGATACCTGCATACATCAAATCCGCACTCAACCAATCATACACTTCCAAGAATCCTTTGGCCAATTTCAACATTGAATGTGTATGGTAGGCAAGTCCGGAAATATAGGCGTGGTGAAACTTGGTAGCCGCCGGATAAAGATAAAAATCTTCTTTGTTGTCAAAATAAATCTTTTCAGTAACGGCCTTTATTACTGGATTTTTCAGATTGGATAAGATTGACTCAATATCTTTAACAATCTCGGATGTATTGATTGGCGCGTGATTATAAAAGAATTTCATCAATTTTTCCCTTTTTTCATCAGTAATATCGATTTCTGAAAGTTTTTTATAATCCAAGGCTTCCAAATGGATTTTCTCTTTGAATATTACACCTTCAGTCTTGAAAAAATAAATCTTGTTCAAGGATAAGGTGTCGTTTTGTTTCAATCTGACGATGACGTTTTCGTTATTCTCAGTCAAAACGGTGACCGGATAGGTATCATAGGTCGAATCGTTTAGTTGCAAGATTTTTGCAAAAAAGTCATACTTTTTACCGGCTTCAAACATTTGCCTCATCTCCCTTCTTGAATATATATGTGCCAATGGCTCTTAAATTGTATTCCGATGTTTCCTTGACTATAGTCGGACTTGAAGAGATGAGGAGATTATATTCTTCAGGTATGATAATTGTCTCTTCAATATCTGTCGGTTTGAACACCAACAACAAATTGCAGGTGTCATTATAATGAACCAATAACGATCCCGAGTTAAGACTGATACAGTCGGTCTTAGCTTCAAGGTCGCTGGCTGCTTTCAATTTGAAACAATTGAAGTTTTTTCTGATTTTGATTAATTCTCTGACAAACTTGATTTGCTCGTCATGTTTTTCCCGTAAAGTCCAATCGACCTTATTGATTTCATCTCCCGATATATATGAATTTTCATCAAGATTCTTGGTACGGAAAAACTCCTGGCCTGAGTGCAGGAACGGCACTCCTTGCGATAAAATCACCATGGCCGTTGCCAAAAGCTGTTGTTTCCTGATCAGATCCAAATCCTCGGTCATGAACAAGCATTTATCAAAGAAGGTCAAATTATCATGACATTCAACATAATTGATGCTTTGGGCGGAGTATTTGAACATGAATCTATTTCTGGCGCTTCCCAGCACCATTTCCTTGACCAAATCCAGATTTTCGACATTACCTGTGGCATAACCAGGTTCTTTCGGATTGAAGGTCGATCCTTTTATCGTCTCCCTGAATCTATCATTAAAAAAGCCGATGGTCGGAATCACTTTCTTACTTGACATATGCGCCATCCGATCAGCGAGGTTTGAAGTGTACATATTCCAGCCTTCGCCATAAACGATAATTTGCGGATTATAGTCATGCAACTCCTGGGCTAATTCATTCATTGTCTCATAATCAATCAAACCCATCAAGTCAAACCTGAAACCGTCTATTTTATATTCGCTTGCCCAAAAATGGGTAGCGTCGATTATTAATTTTCGCATCATTTTTCTATGAGTTGCCAAGTCGTTCGAACAGCCGGAAACATTGGTGTTGATTCCGTTTCTGTCGACATGATAAGCATAACCCGGCACCAGTTTTTCCAAAGAAAAATTGAAAGAATCATAGACGTGATTATAAACCACGTCCATGACTACGGAAATGTTTTTTTCATGCAACTTGTCAATCATCATTTTTAGTTCATTGACTCTAGAATAGGCATCATTTGGTTTTGTGGCAAATGAACCCTCAGGAACCAAATATTGGCTTGGATTATAACCCCAATTGTATTGAGTTTCAGGATTTTCCTCATCGATTCCTTCGAAATCGAAAAACGGCATTAACTGAACATGGGTTATTCCCAGTTCAACCAAGTAATCAAAACCCGCAGAATATCCTTTAGCAGTTTTGATGTTTTCTTCTATGAATCCAAGATATTTTTTAGGATTCCTGAAACTAACGGTTTCATCACTCGTAAAGTCTCTAATGCTAGTTTCATAAATAATTGCATCTAATGGATTTCCGCTAAATTCAGGCTTATTCTTCATTTGGTAAGTCTTCTTAAAATCAATTACGTAATTATATTCACCATTAGCATTACTTGCTTTTCCATAAGGGTCTAAAACCACTTGTTCCTTGCCGTTGACATAAACTAGATAACGATATTTATATCCGTCCAAATCACCTTCAATATAGATTCGCCATACTCCGGCTACCCGATTTTCCAGTTCATAGTATTTCAAATTACCCGATTTGTCGATCAGTTCCAATTTTACATATTTAGCGACCGGAGTCCATATTTTGAATTTTGTGCCATCCGGACTATAAGTAAAACCTAAATCGCTTTTTTTGTAGTTGTAAATATTGTCGAACAAGTCAGTTCGGACAATCTTGCCAGTATATAATTCTGACATTTGCTTTTTTGTGTTTTCGACGAAATAAACTTTGGTCAAATCAATGTAGGCGTCGAAATTTGCAATCAATTTGATTTCTACGCCCAAGTTTATTTTTTGATTTATTTTCAGTTTGATTATCTCTTCATTACCAACCAAGAAATATTCGAGGTTGTCTTGATAATTTTTGATGGGTATGATGATTGTGAGTTCATCAAAATTATCAAGGTAACAGTAAAAAGGTCTTTTATCCATCTAGTCTCTCCATCAGCATCTTCGCATATTCTTTTAATTTTTCAAAATCATTTTGTAGGTGACGGTTAACAACTTGGAATTCCAATTCTTCCAAGACTTCACCAATTATTTCTTCGTTATAGATTTTCTTGATTTCTAGTAAATCAGAGCCGTTTATTTGCATTTGGTCGCGTCGTTTTATTGGCAGATGTTCTTCAATCTCTTCAATCAACATTTCTTGATCGTTATTTGGAAATCTTATCAACTGGATTTTGTTTGCTCTCAAACATGTCGATTTACCTAGTTTATATACTAACGAAGGATTGAAACGTGAGTTTTTTATCGTCTTCAAAATATGAACCATGCGATACATCAGCATTTTCTCTTTATTGGAAAAACGCCAGTATTCAGGGATTTCCTTATTTTCAAGACATAAACTGAAAGCGAAAAACTCTGTAAAATCCAAGTTTACTTCGCTATTTGAATAAAGTGCAATTGACTGAGTGAAAATCGGAAAAGCTCTCTTAAAATCAATTTCAACCATATATTTGATTGCTTTTTTTTGGTAAGTTTCCTTAAAGATATATTCTAGCTCGGGAATCACTCTTTCGCTTGGTAACAGGTTAAGTTTTTCCACATTGTCTTTCATGCTCCTCAAAGTTGATTCTTCTATGAGAAAATTAAATTTACTGACAAATCTCAAAGCTCTTAAGATTCTTAATGCATCCTCATTAAAGCGTTCATCAGGGTTGCCAATAGCTTTAATTATGCCCTTTTTCAAATCATCTTTTCCGTTGAACAAATCGACAATGTTGCCATCGATATCCATTGCCAAAGCATTGATAGTAAAATCTCTTCGTTTTAAGTCGTCGATAAGTTTGTTGGTATATACAACCGATTCCGGTCTGCGGTAATCTTCATATTCCTTATCAATCCTGTAAGTTGTTACTTCGAAAGTATGCTCTTCAAGGAAAACAGTGATGGTGCCATACTTCTTTCCGGTTGCCTTGGTATTTTCAAACAACCCCTCTACCTCATCCGGTAAGGCGTTGGTAGTGATATCAATATCATCTGATTCTTTATTTAACAGATAGTCTCTCACAAAACCGCCTACAAAGTAGGCTTCATATCCGGATTCAATTAACTTTTCCAGAATGATTCTTCCCAAAGCATGCGATCTATTCATAAAATCACCAAGACAATTATACCATAATCGTTGATATTATACTAATTGTTTTACAGTAAATCATTGATAAATGTAGAGCGTTTTCCTTCTAGATTTCTGTTTTTAAATTGCTAACTTTGTGTTATAATACTTTCGGTGAGAAAATGAAGTCAATAGCCGGTTTTTCCCAAGTTGAATATATAGAAAAAAAATCGAGATTCATCGGTCTTATTTTTCATGTCGAAACTGTGGAAGAAATCAATTCATTCTTGGAACAGGCAAGAAAAGATTATCCTGAAGCTAATCATTATACTTACGCCTATATATTAGATGACTTTCAACAAAAATATTCCGATGACGGCGAACCCTCCAGAACAGCTGGTTATCCCATCCTTGAAGTCATCAAGAACAATAACCTCAATGATTGCCTTATAATCGTCATTCGTTATTTCGGAGGAATTTTATTGGGTGGCGGCGGCTTGATAAGGGCTTATTCTCACACCGCTGCTTTAGCTGTTAAGCAAGCTGAATTCACAAAAAAAATAACCACATTCACCTGCAGGGTGACTTGTGATTATGATTTGATTGGCAATATCGATAAAATCATTCGAGAACAAACCCTGCTCGAAAAAGTGGAGTATAGCGATATTGTTACTTTTTATTTTCAAGTGAACGAATTTAATTTTTCTGAAATCAAAGAAAAAATCTTCAACCATAATAACTATCAGGACAAACTTGAGATCATCTCAAAAAAAGAAGGTTATGTCAAAGTAGATTATTAAGATTTTCAAACAATGATACGATGGCATCAACGAAGAAATATCCAAGTATCACCGAAATGACCATATACAAAAAGCGGATTTGGTCGCCAGAATTAGGTTTAAATACTTTTGCTAGATCTACTGCTTGAATTGTTTTGAAAATAAACATTGTCGCTACAAAAAACAAAATTATTCTTGAAATCAAAAATACGCTATTACTAACAATTACTAACATTTTATCACTCCAATACGGAATCAGGTATGAACTGATCGCTCTCAATGTCAGTATAGACATTGATTACCAATTCATTCGGTAAACAAACAATAGGAACTAAAGGTGATGAAGTAGGTTTTTGAAATTGACAAAGATCTTTCGGACTTTCCTGATAGGCTACACTGATCTTTTGATCAGCCACCACTACTTTTATACCGACAATTTGATTTGTTTCGGCATATTCGTCAGTCAAATAAAGTTCAGTCATTTCTGTTGTGGTTTTACCAGGTACATAATAGATGCCTTCTTGCGCTCTTGCCACATGCACTTGTTCCTTATAGATGGTATCATAGACATGATACTCATTATTTTTTAAATTTATCATCAGGATAACTTCATTTTGATAAACTATCTTTGCGTAAGTGTTGCCGGTATCATTGATTTTTTCAATGATTTTAAATGCCAAGCCGCTTAGCAACGCAAAGAGCAAAATCAATCCGATGAAAATAATATCACGCTTTTTAATAATATCACCTACTTACAAAGATAATTATATAACAAATTCGACTATTTTTAAATAAAAAAGGAGACTCGACATGAAAAAAGCCTTATTGCTAATCATACTTACAATATTTACCGTCACATTAACCGCCTGTGGTGGAGAAACCACAGCACTCTCAAACCCCAATCCCGACATTTGTATTGATAATGGCAACGGTATCTTTACCTGCGAAAAACGGTATACATCTTATTTCGACACAGTATTATCATTAAAAATATATATAAACTCCCAAACTACTAAACCAGTCAATGAAATCTTCCAGGAATTTGAAGAGTTGACGATAAAGTATCATCAATATTTTGATAAATATCACGCTTATTCAGGAGTCAATAATCTATATACGATCAATAACTCTACCGGCCCTATTACTATCGATAGAGAATTATTCGATGCCATCGTCTTTGCGAGAAACAATGAAGACATTTATAAAGACGGCGACACCTTGCTCTTCAATATCGCTCTTCATCCACTTTTGGAAGTTTGGCATAACGCAAGAAACAGCGGCGAATGCGATTCATTCATCGAACTGGGCGTCGACTATTGTCCGGTACCGACCGCTGAACTTAATGGTGCAACCTTCAATATCAATCCCGAAGACATCATTCTAAATGAAGAAAGTCTGACCATTGATTTTGCCAAAGATGATATGGGACTTGATTTAGGCGGTTTTGCCAAAGGATACTTCAGTGAAATCATGGCTGAACACCTTAACCAATACAATATCAATTATATCCTCAATCTCGGTCAATCAAACGTTTATGCTCATGGTCAAAATTTGACCAAACAAGACGGGCTGTTCTATATCGCTTTAACCACTCCTTTCAGGGGTGAAGGCGATCCGGCTTATTACGCCGTGGTTAAGCTGTCAGATGGACTCAATCTGGTCTCCAGCGGTAACTATCAAAGATATTTCAAGAATGTCAATGATTTTAGCGATGAAACGCTCTATCATCACATCATTGATCCCAGAACCTATTATCCTGGCGGTGAAGTAACCAGCCTTACTGTCCTATACGATAACGCAGCCATTGGCGACATCTTATCAACTACGCTATACCTAATGACTCTTGAAGAAGGACTTGAATTCGTGAACAACACCGAAGGTTTGGAAGCGCTGTGGTACGTCGATAAAGACAATATCGTCATGAGTGATAATTTCGCTGATTATTTAATGGAACCAATCAACTAAAAAAGCGCCTGAGCGCTTTTTTTATTTGAAGTTCTTGATTGTATCGGAAAAATTGGTTATAACTCTTCTTGCCAAGTAGGCTGTTATCAAACCTGTCGGCACGCTTAAGGCAATCATGTACGGCAACAGGTAAATCAAGGTTTCTGTATTCGAAACGACGATTGCGGCTGCTATCTGCCCTACCATATGTAATAAAGAGCCAAATACTGAGATGCTAAAAATCGATAATTTAGTTTTCTTAATCAAAATCATTCCCAGGATTGCGAGCATACCACCGGAGATACTAATCCAGAATGAATTCGAAAATAGACCGCTGTAAGTTAAAGCTACAATCAAAATCCTGATTAAAACTACCAAAAAGGCGTCTTTTTCACCCAAGGTCATTAAAACAATCAAAGTTATGACATTGGCCAGACCAAGTTTTACCCCCGGGACCAAAAAGATCATACCGGAAATCGCCGTTTCGACAATTGATAAAACCACCGAAATCGAGATCATTATGGCAATAAAAATAAGTTTACGTGTCTTCAAAATCTCAAATCCTTTACTTTTTCACAGATAAGTATCTAAACAACATGCTGATAGGCCAGAACAACAAAGCTATTAATATCAAGATAAACCATAAGATATCAGCGAAAAACTGAATGAAGGTAAAATTAATATAAACAGCTATACCGCTGACGATTAAATATCCCCATAAAGAAAACAGGAATTGATGTTTTCTTTTTTTAATGACTTCTTTTTTCTTGTTTAGTTCTGGATAAGCTTCCAAAACATCATGAACGTCACCGAACTCATTTATTGATTTATCGATTGCTTCTTCAAGTGGAGTTCCGCTTTGGATCAAGTCGTCAACTTTTTCTTCCAGACTGGTGGTTAATATTTCAATCAGTTCTTTTTTATCTTGATCGTTAAAATAGTCTTTCAATAATTTACTGACAAAAGTCTTAATCTTGTTCATTTGATTCTCCTAACATATTGAACATGATTTTTCTTAGCATGTTCCATTCGGAAAGCATTTCCTTGAAATAAGCCCTTCCCAAAGGTCTTACTTGATAATATCTTCGCTTGCCACCGAAGGTTTTCTCTCCCATATATGAAGAAATCAACTCTTTTTTCTCGAGTCTTTGTAAAACCGCATAAAGAGTTGCTTCTTTTATTAAAAATAAGTTGTTGGTTCTTTCCTTGATTACGTTAACGAGTTCATATCCATACATGTCTTTTTCCATCAATAATTTCAGGATGATGGTTTCGATATGTCCTC
>JAQVFZ010000022.1 GCA_028697025.1 Candidatus Izemoplasmatales bacterium
TTCTTGTTGCTTCTTTTCTCGTTTTTTCTTTAATTGCTCGATAACGTTTTTCATCAGAAACTACCTCCTCATCCTTGGGTCGAAAGCATCTCTTAAACCGTCACCGATAAAGTTGAATGCTAACACCGCTAGTACGATACAAATACCGGCAGGAACCCAGATGTTAGGATAGTTTTGTAAAATATCTCTACCTTCAGCGCCACTGGTGGAAGAAATCATTGTTCCCCAGGCAGCGTATGGGAATGGAACCCCGATACCTAAATATGAAAGGGTTGATTCGGAAAGAATGATACCCCCTAAACCTAATGTCGCCTGAACGATAATCTGCGGCATGACGTTAGGTATGATATGTTTGAAAATCTTTCTGCTCGTGGTTAAACCTGTTGCTTCGGCCGCTGTCATATATTCCAACTCGCGGATACCCAGAACTTGCCCACGCACAAGTCTAGCGATACCGCTCCAGCCAAAGAAGGTCAAAATACCCATCAAATAGTAGATCCTGAGTCGAGCTGGGACGCCCCACCCGTCGATTAGTGCAGCTGCCAACATCAAAATCGGCAAGCCTGGCAAACAGTTGAAAACGTCGACGACACGCATGATTACTTGGTCTGTCGCTCCGCCGAAATAACCAGAGATAGATCCAAAGAACATACCGATGATTACTTCAGAGAAAATAACGATAAACCCTAGGGTAAGAGAAACTCTACCACCATACATCAGTCTGGTAAGCACGTCATAACCGTATTGGTCTGTACCTAGCGGATGCGTCCATGACGGTGGTGTTTTTGTGTACACTTTATATGGATCACTTACTTCATAAAAATAATAAGTTACTGGTTCAGACAACCCTGTCTCTTCATTGATTTCTGTGACTTTGATCTGATGTGGTAAAATTGATTGAACCCATTTGAAATCACCAGTAGGCTCTACTTCTCCCCATTGAGAAATTACTGGACCTAAAAAGGAAAAAGCAAACATCAATGCTAGGGTAACTAAGCCAATCATTGATAACTTACTGCGGAAAAATCTTCTTAGAACCAATCTTCCCGGGCTAATGACCTTAGCGGAATCGGCTAAAGATACTTCAGGTTTTTCATTATTTTCTTGATCAGGAAGAATATTCTTGTCAAGTTCATTAACTAATGTACTCATCTTTTACCTACCTCCTACTAATTTTACTCGAGGGTCAACTACTGCATACATCAAGTCTGAGAGTAAAGTACCGATGACTGTCAGCATTGACAGGAACAAGTTATAAGCCATAACGAAAGGAATGTCGCCTCTGGTTACCGCTGCGTAAGCAGCTTTACCAATGCCGTCAATCGAGAAGATGGTTTCGGTAATCATCGCTCCCCCAAAAAGACCAGGCAAAATCCCCGCAAAGATTGTTACTAATGGAATAAGTGTATTTCTAAAAGCATGCTTGTAAATAACTTTGTGTTCGCTAAGGCCTTTAGCTCTAGCGGTTCTGATATAGTCTGAATTCAGAACTTCTAACATGTTGGTACGTGTATAACGCATTAAGCCCCCGATGGAAAGAATGACTAATACCGTAATCGGCAGGACTAAATGGTGAAGATTATCTATGAAAACAGGTAAATTGGAGTTCGGATCGGTTAACCCAGCATACGGGAACCATCCTAATTGAATTGAAAAGATTCTCAGCAATAAAGCGCCGAAAAAGAATGATGGCAAAGAAATCCCCATCATCGCCAGCACCGTAACGCTATAGTCAACAACTCCATACTGCTTGGTTGCTGAAGTTATTCCCAGAGGGATGGCAATTGAAAATTGCAAAACTGTTGCTATAAGTGCAATAACGAAAGAAATCGTACTCTTGCTCGCAATGATGTCTAAAACATTTGAACTCGATACAGGTTTAGTCAATTGATTGCCTTCAGGATCCAATACAGGATTTCCATCGGCGTCTTCAAGCAATTCAACTTCACCGGTGTTGATGGTAAAGATAAAAGAATCACCCCAATTCCCTTGGATGACATTTCCTGCCCAAATTAAGTATCCTTCTAAAATACCTGATTTAAGTCCATAAATTTCTCTTTGTTTTTCTACCATTTCCGCAACTTTACCAGTATCGTCAAGTTGCATCTGAGCATAGTACTTCGCTTGAACGAAATCCAAGCCCGGCTTAATTCTTACTAAGCCATAGATGATGATTGATACCCCGAACAGTATCAATACCGATAATGCAAGTCTTTTTATAATATATTTTATCATATTGACAATAACAAGGCTCAATCTCATCGACTGAGCCTTATTCTCCTTGTTAGAATTTTGTTAAGCTAGTTCTTCTAAAACTAATTAATTATTCTTGGTAACCAACTATAACTTCAACTTCTACGTTGCCAGCAACGCCTTCAGCGAAACTAACTTTCCAAATTTCAGCTAATGGTCCCCAATAAGGAGTAACTGATGTAGAAAGAGTAGTTTGTTCGATGATGCTGCCGTTGTAAACGAATAGGTTCTTTCTTTGATATGTTGGAATTTCGATATTTAATTGAGCAAGAAGTTGTAAAGCCAAGTTATAAATAGGTTTTCTTTCTTCTGGAAGCATGTATTTTACAGCTTCTTCAATTAAGAATCCTAAGTATGTTAAAGCTTCAGTTTGGTTCATTTCTTCTGTTGTTCCATCTAATTTTTCAACCATAACTGTACCTAGTTCATCATCGTTGCCGTTTTCGTATAACCAAACGATACCGTTGGAAATTACAGATTCAGCTTGTGACATATAATGGTTAACTTGATACATATCTGGGTCAGCTGAAGATTGCCATGCTAATGCATAAACGCCGATAGGACCCTTCTTAATGTTAGCAATTAGGTTTGGATCAGAAACGATTTGAGCAGTAATACCGATAGTAGCCAATAATTCTTGAGCTCTCAAGAATACACCACCAGCTGGATGGGCAGATGCGTCTGAAGGCAATGTGAAGATAATTGGATCTGCAACAGAACCTTTGTTACCACCGAAATCAGATACTACACCATCAGTAAATGTCATACCAGCAGCTGTAAAGTATGATTTTGCAGCTTCTAGAGTTCCATCAAATGGATAAATTGCAGTTGCATTTTCCGGATAAGCCCAAGAAACTTGAGATTGAGAACGGTAAATGATATCAGCTAATCCACTTGGATAGTAGTCTAATACTTTTGTCAAATCAAATACTGTTGTTAAAGCGATACGGAAGTTGATGTTAGGGAATACTTGAGGGTTAGTTAAGATATAACCATAACCTAAGTTGTCAACTAGAACAGCAACTAAATCTTCATTTAATGCTACGTCTTCCATAACGTCTGCAGTAGCACTAACTGTTGCATAGTGAACGTCTCCTGCTTCAAGAGCTGAATATTCAGCGCCAGAAGATACTATCTTCAATGCGATATTGTCGATGTTGGAGTTATAAACGTTTACACCACCCATAGTTTCAAAGTAAGTATTTCTTTCGAAAGAAACTGTACCGTCACCAGCGTCAACGCCCACGAATTTGTGAGAACCAGCACCCATTGGAGCACCGTTGAATGTTGCTAGATGATCCATGAAAGCAGGATTGTCGAATTCTACACCGTAGTTAACGATTGAACCCGCTGTTGGAGTATAACCAGCTGTGTAATAATGTTGCGGAGCAACTGTTACACCTAATGAAAGGATAGCTTTTGGATTTTGTTCTGTTAAGATAATAATAACTGTTTCAAATGTTTCAGAACCGATAGTCTTAGTTCCTTTTCTTAAACCAGAAATACTAGGAACTGAACCTTCTACTGCATAAGAAGAAATGAATAATTCTTTTGCAGAAGCTACGAAGTCTGAACCAGCACTTTCGTAATCACTTAAGCCTTGGTATCCGCCTGTGAAATCGATCTTGCCGAATTCATCACTGTTAGCTGTGATAATTTCATACCAGTAATCTTCATTTGTCAAGTCAGCTGCCACATATTCTGTACCAGTTGCACCTGTGAAAGTCAATTTGTCTGTTGAAATTTCACCATATCCCCACATACCCATACCGTAAGCAACGATTAATGCAGGAGAAGCTGCGATTTCTGCTGCTGTCATTTCTGGGTGGAAATAAGCTTGAACATAAGCATCTGTTAAATACTTTGTCTTTACATAGTTAGTGATTTCAGTTGCAAAGTTAACACCTGCTGTTTGGAAAGCTGCCCAGTAAGCATCATGTTGAGCTTCTGTGTAAGCTTCAGTAGTTGTGTAACCAGATACTCTTTCGTCAGCTGCTAAAATTGCATCTGCCAATGGAGCTAAACTAGCTGAATTGACAACTTGAGTTCTGAAGTCGCCTAAACCAAGAATTGGTAAAGTGTAAAGAGTTGAAGAACCATTGTAAGCTGGATCTAGGTAAACATAATAGTTGTACAATACGTCGTCAGCGTCAATTACAGTACCATCACTGAACTTAGCACCATTCTTGATAACCATTTCGTATACTACATAGTCACCTTCAACATACTCTTCTTTGGAAGCCAAAGTTGTAAGATTGTCTGTGTAATAGATTGAGTATCCATTAGCCACTGTAGGATAATAATCGCTAGCTACTACTGCACCAGTTTGGTCCATAGTCAATAAGCCAACGCTTACCAAACCAACTACGTCACCGTCATAAGCTGATGAGTAGAAGTAAGGGCTAAAAATACCATCCATTGTTGAAGACTGGAGTAGCAATGTATAAGTGTCATTGGTAACTCTAGTTTCATAAATTGGAACAGGTTGTGTTGTCGGCGCAGCAGTTGTAGGTGCTGTCGTCGGTGCTGCCGTTGTCGGAGCTGCCGTCGTTGGAGCTGCCGTTGTAGGCGCTGCAGTTGTTGGAGCTGCAGTTGTTGGAGCTGCTGTAGTAGTTTTGCCGCCGCATGCTACAAGAACGACTGCGAAAAACATTACAAAAGCTGTTAACAATAATTTTTTCATATTTCTCTCCTTTTTTTAAATTCTATACTTTATGATGTAAAATCATTAAGTCCTATTCGGATAATTCTTCGACATACAACACATCAGTTGTAATGCCGGTAATGCCTGAGTAATCAAATACTGCCGTTGAATCGGTGATTAAAGTGTTTTCCACGCCATAAGCGACAATATCGCCTACATAAACTGGGTAATCAGTAGTATTTGCTGAGTTGGCGGTAATCGTAAACTCGACGTGAACGTCGGTGATTGTGGTTGTGCCCTCTAATGCTCTACCTACTATTGCTGCCGCTCCGATTTCAGCTACTGTTGAGGTCGCTGTATGAGTGGTTGATAAAACTGCATAAGCATCTTCGACGATTAAGCCTTCAATCTTTGCGTTTTGAACATAAGGGAATAATGCTCCAATTACCAACACTCCGGCATTGGCGTCAATATTCTTTCTCATATTCGTAACTTGTAAGGTAAAATTGGAAATTTTGTAGCCCATGGAAATGAATTCGCCTGAGAATGGAACGATAGTTGCCCCAGAAGCAGTTTGTGTCTTGAATCCAAGCGGTGACATGTTGGCGTCATAAATCTTGCCGTTAAGGTTGATATTATTGACTAAAACATATTTACCTGCAGGATTTAAAGCAACTTTTTCCAAACCGCTTGCTGTTGTGATTCTGGTGTATTCACCTTGAATCATATAAGCATAAAGGTTAAGTTCGCTAGTTCCAAGTGGGAATACATCATTATTGAAATCCCAAGGCAAGTACTCATCCATTGAGGTACTCCAACCGATAAATGTGTATCCCGGAAAGGTTGGAATGGTTTCCAGTTTACCAATAGTTTCACCGGCTACCAAGGAAATGGCTGCGGTGTTGGTTTCATTTTGTTTTGTAGTGATAACTGTAACTTGTCCACTCATCTGAATGAAATTGACTGTCAATTTCTTTTCCCAGTTGGCAATCAAAGTCATATCTTTGGTAACTCTATCGACTTCAAAATCCCAATAAGTAATATCGGCATTGAATCTGTCAAGATCCGAAGGTGTAACTATTTCAGTTGACGGAGTGAAGACATAACGATTGGCAATGCTATAACGGTCCAAATCAGTGTGTTCAGGATTTTCCGAATCATAAACTTCATAAATGCCTTCAACAACTACATATTCACCATTATCATTTTCTTCAAATATTGTGTCGAAATAAACATAACCGCTTTCAAGATTATATCTCGTCAAGCCTTCATCGACTTCCGTATATTCATAGAAATCTTGACGGAAACGAGGAACATCTTGAAATAATTCTTTTTCTGTGTTGGTCAAATCGTTAAATTGCAGATATCCTACATATTTTGCTAATTCACTTGGTGAATAACCACCGTCTACTTCATATACTTCCACATGAGCTGCGTCTTCGGAATTATAAACATAGAATCCCAAACCATTACCGCCATTGAAGAAAATATATTCAGTCGTTTCCGGATCATTTTCGCCAATAGGTTCAACATAGATATAAATCAGCGGTCCAAATTCATCCAGGATATACCCGTATACATATTCGCCTTCATCATTGATAGTGTAAACACCGTTGCCGTCTTCCAAATCAAGATAAACGTAAGCGCCATTCGGATTAGGTGCGTATTCAGCGTTTTCTTCCAAATACCATCCGAGTAGGTTATATCCTTGACGAGTAGCTAGTCCGAGACTTGATACCACGTATGGATCTTGAGCGTAATCAGACAGGTATTTTGGAATTTTACTGTTTGCAGCAACTTCCAATCTTCTGAACGTGTTGGTTTTATTGCCGAGGTATCCGCCGTTGCCGTCATAAACCACAATGAACTTCTCCTCTTCCTCCACTTCACCGCCAGAACAACCAACTAATCCCGCTATGAAGATAAACATTATTAAGATTAATATTTTTTGAATTTGAATCTTTTTAAAAAACTTGATCATTTTCAGCCACCATTTCTGCAAATTTTTAATTCTTTCTACATACCAAAAAAACATTTTTAAACATTATACTAGACCAAGAGAATAATTTCAAGGCAAAATCCATTTTTTTATTAAAATATTTTCGCGTTTTATCTCTTAATATAGATATTATATTTATTTACATATTTTATCACTTGAGCTCTAAAAATGCAACCCTATCTCAAAAAACGGGTTCGAAAACAGCCGATTATTTCATTTTATTGTCAAACTTATGGTTAAAGCGCTGTTTATCGACGTAAATATTAACTTTTATCTTGTTACTATGTAAACAACTATCGCTATCGCCAAGATCACGAAAAACAAAACAAACCTTATTCTTTTAATTTGCTCGTCGCTCATCGGAATATAGCCTTTGTAACCGCAGTGTTTACAAGGATCCTTGCGACTGGCCAGTGATTTATGGCAACTTGGACATTGATAAGGTTTGGAAAAAGACTTTGACTCCGCTATTTTAGGTTCAATAGAGGCATCGTCTTTGCTTTCATTATTTTTTTTGGAGGTCTCGTCAAAGAACTCTTGCAATTTTTCTTGTTCAATTTTCTTATTTTTCGCCATTTGTACCTCCGGTGTTATCTCTTGCAGGTCCAATATTTTCTTCAAGGAAAATTTCATATTTTGGAAAGTATTGAACTCTGATTTCATTCTTCCGTAGCTCTTTCTTCATAAGCTTGCCATACGGAACTCTTCGATCCCTAAAAATTATCTCATCATAGCGCAAACGGTAATTAGGTCTTACATACCAATATAATTGGTCAATCGGGATCTTTTTTCTTAAATGTACTATTTGTCCGTTTTTTAAGGTTACTGGGAAAAAAACAAAATAAATGATTAAGTCCAGCAAACTCAAAAACAATAGTACATTAAATATAATTCCCGATATTTTTACTTCTTCTTGATTAAGTAGCATGTACAAAGATAAGGTAAAGGTGAAAAAATAAGCGAGAATGACGATTAGTGCCGTAGTCAGGTTAAAGTCATAAAACTTCTTCTTGATAATCCATCACCTCCTCAATATCTTTTGCTAGAACATTCCACTTATTTTAATATATCACATAGTTTTGTAAAAAACAATAAGCCGTAAAATTGTGAAACAAGTCACATTATAGATAAAACAATAGCCGGTTTAATCTAAAAAACCGGCTATTGGTATATTTCTTTCTATAAATCTTTCTCTTTATTCAACTCTTAATTGCCCGCATTTACTTGTTCGATAACTGAAATCAAGATGCTGTCGGAAGTGACATTGCTCATCAAGTATTCAACTTCGATTCCGTCTTCGATCGAAAAATATTCGCCGTCAATGTAAGTGCTCAATACGTTATTGGTAGAGATTAACAAACATGAGCCGTCTGGAGAATAAATCGCTCCGATTGAAGATGCGCCGCCACTTGAATTCTTGCCGATGACGGTTGCGATTCCTTGTTCTTTAGCCATTGAAGCCATAAGGTTAGCCGCAGAGAAAGTAACACTTGAAGTCACGATGAACCAGTTGTAATCATAAGCGACATAGCTGCTATCGATGAAATAAGATACAGCTGCGCCATCCGCTGGATTTTGAGAATGATAGACGATTGGATTTTCAGTCATATATCCGAATATTCTTAGAACCGCACCCAAATTTCCGCCAGTATTATAAGCCAAATCAATAACGACATTTTCTACTGTTGTCGGTAAAGTATCCATAATTGCCTTAAATTCATTAGGTGAATCAATGGTAAATCCTGTCAAATAGATAATTGCGGTTTTATCATTATCGATTAGCCTTGCTGTGGTTGGCAATGAATCCGGACTGCCGAATTTAGCGGTAAGCAAATCTTGCATCGCCCATAAACCTTCATAGAACATCACAGTCTTAGGACCTAAATCGTTTAGATATAAGGTAATGTCAAACGGAGCGTCATAATAACCGGTAAAGACATGGGACGTATGCAAGTCATCAAGCGAATATGCCACTTGGAAGACTTTTTGATACATGAATTGATCTGTACTCAGGATAATATCTTTCGCATGAGCGGATAAAATTTCATAATATGAATTGACATCATAACGGTCTCTTAAACCATAGAAATAGTCAATTGATAAAGCCAAGAAGTTATATGTAGCCCATCTGATGTCTTTTGGAGCCGTCAAACTATTGAAAGAACTAGTTCTGATTTGATCCAAAAGAGCTAATCCTGCTTCGTCAGGACCGCTGATTGTAAAGGTATCAATACCCCATAATTTATCGCCATTGTAGTAAACATCATAATAAATGTTTCCGGCAAATAACAAATTGGTAACATGTAAAGGCATCAAATAATAAGTTGTTTCTCCTTCTGTATGAATCAAAAGGTCAAAACTATAAAAACCGAGAGGAATAGTCACTTGTTGACCGTCGACATAGGCTGCATCAACATAAGTCAAGCCTTCGCCGTAGTCTGAAGAAGTGCTGGCAACGTAATTTTCAAAGAAACTGAAATTATTTACAGTAAAGGTATTGGCAGTGAAATCAATTTCTGCCCAATAGCTTTCAGTAACCATAGTACCATCGAAATCTTCGAATTCAACTGAATATTCAACCCTCAAAATGTCTTCTCCTACAGGAATGACACTAACGATTGAAGAATCAATTGCGCCGTCAATCAGGTTTATGAAGGTTTGAACATCAATATAAGGAAGTGCGCCGTTATCCGCAAAGAATACATCAACTGCTTCTTGATTGGCAACTACATACTCAGTAGAAGTTCCTTCAAACGGTAATGATACCTTAGAGGTAATGCCATTCAATTCTACATTTGGCTCGACAACGACTTCAAAAGGTACGGTAGTCTTGAATGAACCTTGAATTACATTGGCAGTCAAAATAACTGTGGCTGGATCTTCACCAATTCCTGGTTTGATTACGAACCCTCTTCTAGTGATGACATCCGAGCGGTCTGTCGTCCAGATAATTGTCGATGCGTTGACTGTACCTAAAGTAGGTAAAATATAATTTCCATTGGAATCCTTATTCAAAACAATCGCTTCGATATCAGCCAGAGCTTTAGTCTCTGCTTCACTCAAAATAACGGTAACTGTAAATTCAGCCGTTACGGTATTGCCGGCAACGTCAGTGACAGTCAATGTTATCGGGTATTCGCCGGCAGTTGTCAAATCGACTTCACCGGTTACGACAACTTCCTCCAACAAATTGGTGTCAAAATCATCATTGATGGTTATGCCTTCCAATAAATCAAAATCAGTCGCGCCTTTTATGACGGTTCTATCTTCCACACCAGAAAATACCGGTGCGATATCAAGAGTTGTCGGAGCGGCTGTAGTCGGCTCAGCCGTCGTCGGAGCAACAGTTGTTGGCGCTACAGTAGTTGGTGCGGCTGTTGTGGGTGCTTGAGTAGTTTGGCCATTACAAGCTAAAACACTTAAAGCCGTAAAGACCATTAGGAACACAAAAAACAATTTCTTCATTTTTTCACCTCTTAATTTAGTTTAGTAAAATTCTTTCTTTGCCCTACAAATTTATTATATTATACTCCAAAGTTCATTTAAAAACAATTTGAAATCAAAAATTTAATCAATTATGAAAACTGAAGCATTGTGCTTTATTTAATGAAAGCATTATCACTTGCTGAAAAACTTTTATAAAAGCCAATTAGATTGACAATTGTTCGATTTTTAGTTAATGTATTTATGTATAGATAATTACTCGACTTATAGAAGAATAAGAGGAACAAGATGAATGTTTTAATTGTCGGCGGAACCGGACTTTTGGGTTTGGCCGGAGCCAAAGAATTGATAAAAAGAGGTCATAAAGTCAAGGCCATTTCCTTGCCGGAAATTCCAGCAAATCTTGAATTACCTGAAACTATGGATATAGTTTTCGGCAATTATGAAACCATGACTGAGAATGAACTGAGAAAACACCTAAGAGGCATTGAATCTTTGGTTTTTGCTGCTGGAGTCGACGAAAGAGTCGAACACAAGGGCCCAATCTACGATTTCTATAGAGACAGAAACATCATTCCTTTGAAAAGACTCCTAGGTCTTGCCAAGGAAATGAAGGTAAAGTCTGCGATTGTCTGCGGGTCTTATTTCACTTATCTCGACAGATTATGGGAAAATCTATACCTTTACGAAAATCATCCATATATCAGATCGCGTGTCGATCAGACCAATGAGGCTTTCAGTTTCTATGATAAGGACTTTTCGGTCACAATCCTGGAACTTCCTTATATCTTCGGCGTTCAACCAGGCAGGAAGCCCGTCTGGGTCTTCTTGGTCGAACAAATCGAGAAAATGAAACTAGCTACCTTTTACCCAAGAGGCGGCACAGCCATGATAACCGTCAACCAAGTCGGTCAAGTCATTGCCTCTAGTGTCGAAACCGCCAAAGGTGCTAAACAAATTCCGGTCGGTTATTATAATCTTTCTTGGAAAAAAATGTTAAGGATCTTTCATGAAGAGATGGGCTACAGACATCGCCCCATCATCACCATCCCCAAAAAAATCTATCGTCTGGCACTTTTAAGCTACAAACGAAAATACAAAAAAGCAGGTATCGAATCCGGTCTTGATTTCAAGGGTTTATCAGAAATCATAACGAGAAAAGCCTATATCGACAATAAATACCTGAGAACGATTCTTAAAGTCAAAGACGACGATTTGGAAAAATCCATCCGGGATTCTGTCCGTTTATCCCTCGAGATTTTGCATAAAAACAGACAAGTTGTAGAGATGAAATAAAAAAAATAGCCTGAAATCAGGCTTTTTTCTTTTTAGAACGAAACATACTTTTAACTTTAAGTTTAAACTTTTCCAATCTTTCTTTTCTTTGCATCTTCTTTTCAAAACGCTTCTTGTCTTTTTTGGCTTTAACTTCACTCTTCAACTGATTTCTAATTTCCAGTTTTTGTTGTTTTTCCAGCATGTAGTCATATTCAAACAACAAGCGCAATTGCTTAGTCACGGCTTTAGCCTTGGTTTTAAGAGTCAAACCGGTGGAATCAGAGACATAAGCCCTTAAACTCTTGATTTTCTTGTTCGAGCGATTGATATCGGAAATGATAGTTTTAAGTTCTAGCGCATCAATCGTGATTTCCAAACAATCGCGGGAAAGAATCAGGACTTTTTGATCGAAGGTAAGCTTGTTTTCCTTCAAGTATGATTTGTGATAATTGATGGAATGGTTTTTATAAATGAAACCGAAGGCAATAACTCTGGAATCATTGACGTTGTTGTTGAAGATGGTAAGGGTAAAGGATCTTTTATCTTCTGACGGTTCAAGCGTGTAGGTGCTGGTGATTCTGAATTTCTTGTTGGAAAAGAATTTGGACATGTAGACGTTATATCTGAGGATGATTATCAAGATGACGACTAAGACCAGAAACGCTAGTCCTACCAATAACGGCAGATTTTCTTCAATGAAAGTTGGCATGGCTATTCACCTTCCTTTTTATTTAAAAATTCTAATAAAGCGTTGATGTTTTTCATGGTATGGGAATTATAGTAGTCGAAATCAAATCTTGCGCCTTTGTCAACCAGGTATTTCATGGTAGGAATATCTGCTTCTTTTACTTCCGACAGCAATAAGTTAAGTTCTTTATTCTCGAGATTGCCGATAATCGATTCCAAGATGTCGATGCTTGAATTTCTCACGGCAATCAATCCGATCCTGGTATAATCCAAATCACGGTTGTTCTTTTCTACCTGGAGAGCGTATTCAAAATAATTCCTTTGGTTGTTTTGAATGTTCTTGATGATGATTTCCGTCAGGTTTTCATAGATTTTCAAGGAAATGAACTTCTTGAACAACGCGAAATTGTCGCTTTCGACTACTTGATTTAGTGCTTTCTGGAAATTATAAGATGATCTCTTGTTTTCCGGAAGTTCTTCCGTAAAGAACTTCTTGACGAAAACTTCAATACCCTTAGGATAATCGCCCTTGATCATCATTTTGGTGAAGTGATAGAAATCCTCCGGCGCACCGTAATATTCTAGATAAACGTTAAGCACCTGCAACGGTTTATATTTGGCAATGACTTCCAACCATAAATTCTTAGTGAGAGCTTTGACTATCTTTGTGGTCTTGAATCCCAATACTTTATATTCCTGGGAAATCTTGAGTTCCATCATCTCTTCAATCAAATAGCGGTTGTTTTCGGTATTGATCATATTCCAGATTTCCTGAGAGCTATTATATAAAGAGATGTCAAAGCTGTTGTTCAATTCGCTGAAGGCCTTGATGTAACGAATGGCTCCCGGTAAATTCTTCTTTA
>JAQVFZ010000023.1 GCA_028697025.1 Candidatus Izemoplasmatales bacterium
TGATTGTTTCGGTCATGAGAGGCGGTCCGGGACTTGGTAGCATTCAACCTTCGCAAGGTGATTATTATCAAGCCACTAGAGGCGGCGGAAATGGTGATTATCATTTAATTGTTTTCGCACCAGAGAGTATTCAAGAAACAATCGACACCATCAAGGAAGCTTTTGACATCGCTGATTACTACCGTAATCCGGTCATGGTTTTGGTTGATGGCTTGATTGGTCAAATGATGGAATCTGTCGATTTTGACAAACCGGTCAAACATCGTGATTTACCACCTAAAGATTGGGCTACCACTGGAACTAAAGACCATCCTGGAAGACGCAATGTGGCCAATTCCTTGTATTTGGATCCAGTTCTTTTAGAAAATCATAATATTCATTTAAGTAAAAAATATCAAGAAATAAAGAAAAATGAAACCAGATATGAACTTGTTAATTTTGACAAGCCGGAATATGTTATCGTTGCTTATGGAACAATGGCGAGAATCTGTAGATCTGCGATTGAAATGCTGAAAAAACAAGGTATTGAAGTCGGTATGATTCGTCCAATCAGTTTGTTCCCGTATCCAAAAGCGGCGTTCAATCAAATTCCTGCTAATGTTAAGGGTATCTTAACTTGCGAACTATCGATGGGACAAATGCTTGACGACGTCTTGATTGCCAATAACGGCCATCATGAAGTCGGTTTCTTCGGTAGAGCCGGCGGTATGTTGCCGGATCCGGAAGAAATTGTTGATGCAATCAAGAATTTCCAGGAAAGAGTGGTGAAGTAAGATGTGGGAAACTAAGTATGAAAAATCCTCTGGATTGACAGACAAGAAACTTTCTTACTGCCCTGGTTGTACTCATGGCATCATTCATAAATTAGTCGCTGAAGTCTTGGTGGAACTGGGTATTTTAGACCGTTCTATCGCTATAGCTTCAGTTGGGTGCAGCGTGTTTTCTTATGAATTCTTCAATTGCGATGCGCAACAATCTCCTCATGGTAGAGCTTGTGCTTTAGCAACCGGGGTTAAAAGAGTATTGCCGGAAAATATCGTTTTCACCTATCAAGGCGATGGCGATTTGGCTAGTATCGGGATTGCCGAAACAATTCATGCGGCTAATAGAGGTGAAAACATCACGGTTATCTTCATGAACAATGCAATTTATGGCATGACTGGCGGTCAAATGGCTCCGACGACTTTAATCGGACAAAAGACTACAACTTCACAAGATGGTAGAGATCAAAACTGGACCGGTAATCCCATCAAGATCAGTGAAATGTTTGCGACTATCGATGGTGTGGCATATATGGAAAGAGTTGCAGCTTATGATCCAAAACATGTGATAGCTGCGAAAAAAGCGATTAAGAAAGCTTTTCAATATCAAATGGAAAATAAAGGCTTCACCATGATTGAAGTCGTTGCGACATGCCCAGTCAACTGGGGATTGAAGCCGGTTGATGCGATGAATTGGTCGAAGACAGCGATGGAACCTGTTTATCCTCTGGGAGTCTTCAAGGATAAGGGGGCTAACTAATGATGGATGCTAAAAACATTAAGGTTGCTGGATTTGGCGGACAAGGTGTAATGATGTTCGGGCAAATATTGGCTTACTCTGCCACCAAGGATGAGATTAACGGGCTTTGGTTTCCGTCCTACGGACCTGAAACCAGAGGTGGTACAGCCAATTGTTCAGTTATCGTATCAGAAAAGCAAATCAATTCTCCGGTTTTCAAAAACGCCGACCATTTAGTGGCGTTCAATCTACCGTCATTAGACAAATTCAAAGATCACGTTGCTGAAAACGGCTTAGTTCTATATAACTCTTCTTTGATTGACGAAGAAGTAAAACTTAGCAATTGCACAGTCGTCGGCGTGCCAATCAACGATATCGCCACCGAGCTGGGCAACATTAAAGTTGCCAATATGGTAATGATGGGCTCATATCTTGAATTGACCAAGTTATTCGGTGATGAAACGATTGAGTATGTAATCAGAAAAATTCTAGGGGAAAGAAAAGCTGATTTGGTACAAATCAATAAAGATGCCATTGAAGCCGGAAAAGCCTATGTCAAAAAATTAGGTGTTAAGTATGCTTAGATCAGTCGATGAACTAAGAGTCTTGGCTGAAAAAGTCAACCGCACGAAGATGGCGGTTGTCTTTGCTCATGACGACCATGTGATTGGGGCCATCAAGGAAGCCAGTGATCTGGGTATCATTGATCCGATATTAATTGGCAAAGAAGCTGAAATCAGGAAATTGATCAAAGAATTCGACCTTAAAGAGCCGTTTGAAATCATTAATTGTGATGACGGCGACCAAGCCACGAGAATTGCCATGGATATGGTAAATCAGAAACGTGTTGACGTCATCATGAAAGGGTTGATTGATACTAAGGTGCTATTAAAAGGTGTGGTAAATTCGGAATGGGGTATCAAGGATGCCAAACTCTTGAGTCACGTCGGCATAGTATCTTATCCAACTCACCATAAAGTATTGTTTGCGACCGATGGAGCGATGAACATAAGTCCTGATGTCGAACAAAAGATCATGATTATCGAATCAGCTGTAAAATTGGCTAAATCCCTGGGTTATATCATGCCTAAAGTGGGATTGGTTTCAGCGGTTGAAAAAGTCAATCCAAAGATTGAATCGACCGTTCACGCCGAGCAGATCGTTAATTATTATAAAGACAAAGAAATAGATTTTTACATAGATGGTCCTTTTGCCGTTGATAACTTGGTGTCTATGGATTCCGTTAAACAGAAGAACATAACTTCCATTGTCGGCGGTGATTGTGACATCTTGGTTTTTCCTAATTTAGATGCTGGCAACATCTTTTACAAGACTTCGGTATTCTTGGCCAATGGCAAAAGTGCCGGGATTGTTTTGGGTGCTAAAGTTCCGATTGTACTGACATCTCGCGCTGACAGTGCGGAAGCGAAACTAAATTCTATTATATTGGCGGTGTTAAATCATGACGGATCAAATCCTGCTCGTAATTAATCCGGGTAGCACATCTACCAAGGTCGCAATCTTCAAGAATGAAGAATTAATCAAGGAAAAGACCCTGAGACATGATATTCATGAATTGAAACCTTTCAAGACAATCATCGATCAAATCGATTTCCGTAAGGAAATGATTGAAAGGTTTTTGACTTCAGCGGGATATGAGTTATCGGATATCGATGTATTCGTCGGAAGAGGGGGAATGATGAAGCCTCTTAAGGGTGGCACATATCTGATAACCGAGGAAATGGTTGATGATTTGTCAAGCATGAAATATGGGGCCCATGCCTCTGCTTTGGGTTCGATTATTGCTCATGATTTTGCAAAAACCTATAGAAAACCAGCTTATACCGTAAACCCCGTAGTCGTCGATGAGTTTGATGAAATCTCGAGAATAAGCGGTTTAAAGCAAATCGAAAGAAAAAGCATTTTCCATGCTTTGAACCAAAAAGCTATCGCTCTAAGGTTCGCTCAATCCATCAACAAAAAATATGAAGACATCAATGTTATCGTCGTTCATCTAGGCGGTGGTATCTCGGTCGGATTGCATAAAAGAGGTAGAGTTATCGATGTCAATAATGCTTTAGGAGGCGACGGTCCTTTCTCTCCGGAAAGAACCGGAACAATACCTACTTATCCATTGGTTGATATTTGCTATAGCGGCATCTACAACAAAGAAGAAGTCAAAAAAATGTTGGTCGGTAAAGGCGGTATTGCTTCATATCTTGACACCAACGATGCGCGCATCGTCGAAGAAAGAATCAATAACGGCGATATGGAAGCTAAATTGATTTTCGACGCCATGGCCTATAATGTCGTCAAAGAGATCGGCGCGAAGTATTTTGCGGCTAAGGGCGATATTGACGGCATCATCTTGACAGGTGGCATCGCCTACAGCAAGTACTTTACCAACCAGATAAAAGCCTATGTAGAACCGATCATGCCTCTCACGGTTTATCCGGGCGAGGATGAGATGCAAGCCTTGGTTGAAGGGGCGATGCGGGTTATTAAAGGTCTCGAAAAGCCACAAAGCTATTAAACAACTCAATTAATCACATAAATTGGCAAGGTTTGAAAATAACTTTGCTTTTTTTTGCGAATTTTTCGTATATCTAGTGTATATATTAGTGAAACAACCAAGAGGAGTAAGATTCCATGCGAAAGAAAAAAGCAAATTACCCAAAAGCTATTATAATATTATTCATAATTGCCTGTAATGCCTTGGTTTATTATCTAACCTACAAAACCGGGGGCATCAGAAGTATCTATTCGCAATTGATGTATCTGCCTGTGGTTTTTTCTGGTGCTGTTTTTGGCTTAAAAGCAGGGATGATGAACGCGATGTTCTCAGGTCTTTTATTGGGACCAATCATGCCGATAGACCTTACTTTATCGAACTCTGATGAACTTTGGTTTTGGCTTGTACGATTGGCTTTTCTGTTGATTGTTGGCATTTTAACAGGTTACCTGTCTGATAAAACTAAAGAAAACCGGAAGATCTTGAAAAGTTATGAAATTATAGCCAGGAAAAATCTGAATCGATAATAAGGTGTTTGGTAGCATTGAAAATGCCTTTCTGTGATAAAATATTACTTGTATAGAAAGGCTGTGATACTTTGAATGATCTTGAGATTATAGAATCAATTCTTGATGGTGATAAGGAAAAGTTTCGTTTGTTGATGGAAAAGTATCATAATGAAATATTCAAGTATATCTACAACATCAGCGGCAATTATCAAGACACTGAAGACTTGCTACAAGAAATATTTTACAAAATATACAAAAATCTAAAGAAATATGATTCAGCTAAAGCGAGTTTTAGAACGTGGTTGTACCGAATAAGTAAAAATCATGTCTTAAATTACCTGAATTCCAGTAAAGCCAAAATGAAAAACAAAACTTACGAGTATGACGACTCGCTCAACAGCACTGATGAGAATATTGAAGAAGAAGCAGTCAAGAACGATCAAATCAATCGCATCATAAAGGCCATGAAGAATATTCTGAGTGATAAGCATCTGCAGATCATGCAATTATATTATTTCAGCGAATTGACAGTCAAAGAGATAGCTGAAACAACGGCTATTCCAGAGAAGACAATCTACAAAGCGATAAAATCAAGCATAGAAAAAATAAAGAAGGAGGTGACATTGGATGGATAAATTAAATCGTCAAATCGATCAGGGCAAATTGGAATTCTCCAAGCAAAGAACGATCGATAACGTTATGACCAAGATTAATGAGAAAAAGTCATTCTGGTCGATTTTCAAGCCAATTAAGTTCAAGTTCGTCATGACGGCTTTGACTGTGGTTTTACTGATTGCCGTTGCAATCATCACCAATCTTTCTCCATCTCAGATTACTCCGACTTTAAGTGAAGTAAAAGCTAAAAAGCTAGTTGAAACCTCTTATATATCAGCTACCATCATTGCCAATACAGCGATAGCATCAACTAACACTGCACCTTTGAGTTTCGTTCAATTGTCAGACAGCGAAACTGAATTTGAAAAAAATATCGCTGATTTTAATCGCTATTTCAATATGTTAAAAGCATTTATCGACGAAGAAAACTTCTCAGATATGGCTATCATTGAAGAGATTGAAGATATGGCGTATCAATATAAGATTTCTTACTCTGTCGATAACAAAGAATATATCATCTATCTTTCGGTCAACGAAAAAAACGAAATTAATGGTGAAATCACAATTTCAGGTAAGACCATGACTATAGAAGGTAAGATTGAAGATAAAGCCGATGAATTTTCTTTGGAATTAGTTGCTAGAAAAGGCGAAGACTTTATTACCATTGAATACGAAAGTGAATTTGAGGATGAAATTCAAAAGAAATATTATATTAAACAAAGCATTAATGGAAGTTATCTAGAAAAAGAAGTTATTGTCGAAATTGAAGATGATGAAACAAAGGTTGAAATCAAAGAAGGTGACGATAATTATAAACTGGAAAAATACTCGGAAAATGGTGTGGTAATTTATTATCTTGAATATGAAGTCAACAATTTAGAAGGCGAAGTCTTTATTACTGAAAATATCGATGAGTTTGGTAAAACTACCTATAGTTATCATATCAAGGAATCAGGAATCGAAAAAGACATCGATTTGGAAGATCCGGATGAAGAAGATGACGAAGACGATGAAGATGACGAGGATGATGAAGATATCGAGGACGATGAAGACGATTTATTCCTTGAAAATACAGAAACTATACTAGAAATTTAAAATAATTGACATTACAAGGGAGAAAATTCGTTTTCTCCCTTGTATATATTAGCGTAACAAAAAATATATTATATTTTAAAGGAGAAAAAATATATGAAAAAACTATTAGGTATTATCTTTTTAGGATTAGTTGCAATCACATTTACGGCTTGTTCTGTGACACCAGCCCAAGAAAAACTATCAAGCGAACAATCACTTGCTTCAATGGCTTACCTAACTTCGAACTTCTTGAACCTGGCCAATGATTCGACCGCTTCCGGGTTATCTGTAACCTTAGCTGACGACGATATGGAAGTTGAAGAGGAATTGGAAAATATCAATGAATACTTAGAATTACTCAAAGCTTTCATGGAAAATGGCGCTACTGATTTTGCTGGAATTGAAGAAAAAGCGTCCGATCGAGTTGAATACACTCATATGATCAATATTACTGTGGTTGAAGAAGTATATGTTCTATATTACAACGTCGACGCAGAAACATCTGTCATCTCGGGGATATTCGTTATTAATGGTGAAGAATATACAATACAGGCCTATAATAATCTAGAAGATAAAGATGAATTCGAAGATGATGACGATGATCTTTATGAAGACGACGATGAAGAAGACGATGAAGATGAAGATGATTTAGACGACCTATCATTCAAGAACTTATCTGAAGTTACCACAGAAACTCCAACTACAGAAGAACCAACTACTGACGTAGACGGAAGTTCGGGAGTAACTACTGAAGTTGAAGATAGTGACGATGATGAAAAAGAAGAAAAAATGGTTTTAGTCGCTACAAATGGAGAAAACACAATTAAAATGACATATAAAACCGAAACAGAAGATGACGAAGTAGAAACAAAATTTGAAATGGAAACTTTGATTAATGGTATTGAAAAAGAAATATCTATTGAAATTAAAGTGGAAAACAAAGAATATAAGGTTGAAGTTGAAGACGGCGACAATTCCTATGAATTCAAGAGAGAAATTGAAAATGATGGAATTAAGTATGAACTAGAGTACCAAGTCAACGGCGTTGAAGGAGAAATCGAAATTTTTGAAACTACCAATGAACTAGGTGAAACAGTTTATATTTATGAAATTGAAGAAGAAGGAAAGTACAAAGAAGTCGAAATCGAAGACGAAGACGATAACGAAGAAGATGAAGACGACGACTTGGAAGATACAGGTTTTACCTATAATCTTGAGGTTTTAAATGAAAAACAACCGATCCATTAGGATTTGGTTGTTTTACTTTTAGAGGACAAGCTTTGAAAAGTATGACTGTTTGCGTTATAATGAAAATATCGAGGTGATTGGATTATGAAATTTTTAAAAGATAATACCATTGTCGATATTAGAGAAGCTAAAGAAAAAGACGCAGCTAAATTATTGGAATATTTCAGGATTGTTGGAAGTGAATCACCATATTTATTGATGGATGAAAGAGGCCTTGATATTTCTTTGAATGAGGAAATTGATTATTTAAGCAAAGCCGCTAAGAGTGAGGATACCAAATATTTTATAGCCCTTGCTAAAGACGAAATCATTGGCGAGGTCGCATTGGTTGGTCATAAACATGATAAAACTAAGCACAACGCTGATCTGGCTATAACGGTCAAAAAAGCATATTGGCATAAAGGTCTTGGTTCCAGGCTGATGGAACATGCAATCAATTATGCTCGAATTACCGGTAAAATAAAGAATATCTACCTTGAAGTCAGGGAAGACAACATTAGTGCAATAAAGCTATATGAAAAATTCGGATTTATACCAGTAGGAAAAATGCCCGACAAAATTTATCAAGAAGGAGAATATTTGGCTGAATTCGTGTATTTATTGCAAATCTCATGATTAAATTCGGAATCTTATCGTTAATTAGCATTTAAATTTAATTTATCAAAGCGAAGATTTGTGATATAATTAAACGGATTTAAATCACAATCTTAAAAAAGGAGTATATATGTTTATTGTTGGGTTCTTACAACAGTTTGAAGATAAAGCTGCTCAAAGGCAAAAACGCCTACCAGCAACCGTTGTCGTTAAGTCTTTAAGCGATGCCTTGGGCAATATCAGCTCAATGTATTTGAAAGAGACAAATCAAATTGTTATTAATGAAAAAGTATTGAATGAATTAACAAGTGTTGAATTGATTGCGACGGTATTTCACGAAGGGCGTCATGCGCAACAATGGCATCAAATCAATCATCCTGAAGAGTCTTTTGAAGATGGTTCAGTTCTGGAAAAATGGAAAAATGAGTTTTTGCAATACGACCAAACTTCTGCCAATAGCAACACAAAGCAGTATCTCACTTTAGCAATAGAGGTAGATGCAGTTGCCTATACTAGTCATAACATGTTAAGATTGTCAAACTTGAAAATGCAAGTTCATCCCGATATGAAAACATTGGTAGATAAGCGAATTGAAGAAATTTCGGCTCGGCCTGACAATTTTTAAATCCTTAAGTTTAAGTCCTTGAAAATATTTCAAGGATTTTTATTTTTATCGATTTTAGTCTAGATTATTTAGTTTAATTTTTGTATAATATCTATTAGAAACATTATAGGAGGAATAATTATGAAGTATGTGTGTGACGTATGTGGATACATCTATGATCCAGAACTAGGAGATCCTGATGGCGGGATCGCTCCAGGAACAGCTTTTGAAGACATTCCTGAAGATTGGGTTTGCCCTGAATGTGGTGTAACAAAAGAAAACTTTAGTCCTCTGGACTAGGAGAGAGAAGAAAAATGGGAAATTTTTTTAAGGAATTCCGCGAATTCATTTCCAAAGGCAATGCTTTAGACCTTGCAGTCGGCTTGGTTATTGGTACCGCTTTTAATGCAATCATCAAAAGTTTGGTAGCTGACATCATCACGCCACTCATCAGTTTATTGTTCAATGCCGATTTAAGAAGCTTGAAAGTGTTATTGAGAGGCGACGTAGTCGGTGTGGACCCTGTTACAGGACTTGACATTTACTCAGAAGGAACCATTTGGCTGACCTATGGTAACTTCTTCCAAGCAGTAATCGACTTTCTGATTATCGCTTTAGCAATTTTCTTGGCACTAAAAGTTATTACCAAGTTGGGTAACAAACTAAAAAATGTTAAGGCCGCTATCGCTCCAAACAAAGAAAAAGTAGAATAAAAAGCTAAGGATTTAATAATGAAGAATATCGATATTTACAATTGGAAAAGAAAAAAACATTACGTCTTTTATCAAGAATTTGATAATCCGTGCTTTTCTCTTTCGGTAAATATCGATATTACTTTGTTAATAGAAAAAATTAAATCAAACAAACTGAAATTTTTTCCATCCTTTCTTTATTGCTTGATGAAGGCCATTAATCGGGTTGAGGAGTTAAGATTCAGAACCAGAAAAGATAAAGTTGTTCTTCATGAACAGGTAAATCCTTCCTATACGGTCTTAAATGAACAGGAAAATTTTGTGTTTTGCTATAGCGAGTATAATAATGATTTCGAAACTTTCTATAGTCAAGTTATAAAAGACATCAAACTAGCGCTTAAGGGTGACAATCTAAGTGATGAGGAAGGTAAGGATGATTTGGTTTATATATCATCAGTTCCTTGGATAGAGTTCACGGGATTGACTCATCCTTTTAAAAGAGATGATCTTCCAAGCATCCCGCGAGTTACTTTCGGAAAATATTTTGAGGATAATCAAAAAATCAAGTTGCCGTTCTCCATTCAGGCTCATCATGGTTTGGTAGACGGTTTGCATATCAGTCATCTATTTAAGGAAATAGATGGAGTAATAAAGGATTTTTAAAATTTAATATAGCTGATTATTTAGGTGTATAACAGGGAATTAGGTGAAATTCCTAAACTGTGCCAGCAACCGTAAATCCGTTTTTCTTTACATGTTTTACCATTGCTTATTTTTTAGTGAGAAGGTAGTAAAGATTTTTAGGATAAGTCGGGAGACCTACCTAATTAATTAAATACATTAAGGGAGATTTAAACGATGAAAGCTTTAAAAAGAATTGTACTGGGCTCTTTACTATTCTTGACAGTTGTAGTTTTAGGTGCATGCGCTCAAAAAACAACCGTTCTTGGGATTGGTGAAGTAACAGTGGAGATTGTCACTGCAGGTGATAATCCGGAAACTCAAACGGTGGAAACTGAGTATATCTCAAATTCAAAAACCATCAGATTTGAAGAAACTGATGATTTAATGGGTGTTTTGAGAGCGAATTTCACGGTTTACTGCGCTAATGAAACGGGCGGTAAAGACGAGACGTGTTCCTATGACTCAGGCTTTGGGCGTTATCTAGTAGCAATTGACTCGCTCGATTCTACCACTATTACCAACGGTTACATATCGTTCTATATCGATGGCGCATATGCCATCACCGGAATAGATGAAACTGATTTGGTGGATGGAAGGGTGTACAGTTTTAAACTTGAAACCTTCTAAAAAAGATATGATCAGAAGCATCACCTTAGCGGGGATGCTTCTGGCAATACTCTTTGTTCAGGAACAATTGTTGGTGCTCGTCCCGCAATTTCAGTTTACTGTCGTCTTGATTATCGTGTATGCCGCGATTTTTCCATATAAAATCCTTTTGCCGATGATCTTCGCCTATGTTCTCTTGGACAACATCTATATGGGAACTATGAACTATCTCTATTTCATTCCCATGGCCTTTGCTTGGTTGGCTCTAGCAAGTATTTCCAGAGCACTCAGGTACAAGCCGTTCTACGTTCAAGTAGTATTAGCTGTAGCATTTGGTTTCGTCTATGGCTGGGTTTATCTGCCGGCAAGGATGATTGAACAGGGAGTGGGGATATTTTGGCTCTACTTGAAGATGGATTTGCCATTTGAGATTATGATGGCTGCGTCTAATCTTTTAACCATGTTAATAGCCTATCAACCTTTGCGGTACAGTCTGGAAAAATTGATAAATGAAAAAATATAACCGTGAGAATTGCTCTCACGGTTTATCTTTTTATTTGATGACAAATTCTCCAGCAATGATATCAAAGACGTAATCTTTATTAGGAATGATATTCGAAGATATGATTTCCCTGGCTATTATCGATTCGATATGGTGTTGGATATAGCGCTTGATTGGTCTAGCGCCGTATTCCGGGTCGAATGCAGCGTTCAAAATTGTTTCTTTGACGGCTTTTGTGAAGTCGATCTTGATTTTTTGTTCCAGTAATCTCTTATTTAGCTCATTTAGCAGTTTATCGACGATTTTTTCTTGAACCGCTTTATTTAAAGGATTGAAAATGATGATTTCGTCGATACGGTTGATGAATTCAGGTTTAAAACTTTGCTTGACCATATCCATAACTTGATTCTTCGCATTGCTATCGCCGCTTACTAGAAACTTGGAGCCGATATTGGATGTCATGATGATAATGGTATTTTTGAAATCAACGACTCGCCCTTGATTGTCGGTCAAACGGCCGTCATCAAGGATTTGCAGAAGGACGTTGAACACTTCGCTATGAGCTTTTTCGATTTCATCAAACAAGACGATTGAATAAGGTTTTCTTCTGACGGCTTCAGTAAGTTGACCGCCCTGGTCATAGCCGACGTATCCCGGAGGAGCGCCGATGAGACGGGAAACAGAGAAGCGTTCCATATATTCCGACATGTCGATTCTGACTATTTGGTTTTCGTTTGCGAACAGTTGTTCAGCCAAGGATTTTGCTAGTTCGGTTTTACCGACGCCAGTCGGTCCTAGAAACATGAAACTACCAATTGGCCGATCGGTATTCTTGATTCCGGCTCTTTGACGGATGATGGCGTCGCTGACTAGTTCGATGGCTTGATCTTGCCCGATAACTCGTTTTTTAAGTTCTTCGGCCAAGTGAATCAGCTTATCTCTGTCACCCTGTACCAATTTGGCAACCGGGATATGGGTCCATTTGGAAACTACTTCGGCGATATTTTCTTCTTTGACGGTTTCGGAAATTAATCTATGATTGGCATTGTCGGATAATTCGGCAATGGTTTTTTCCAGTTCAGGAATCTTTGCGTATTGTAGTTCGGCTGCCTTCGAGTAATCGGAATTGTTATAGGCGTTTTGGAGTTGGAGTTTATAGTTATCGAGTTTAGCTTTTAAATCTTTGACTTGACCTAGTTCCTTTTTCTCGTTTTCCCAAACATCACGAATTGCCTTTTCTTGTTTTTTCAAGTCAGCTAATTCGGTTATGAGGGTCTTAAGTCTTGATTTGGAACTTTCATCGGTTTCTTTCTCTAAAGCTCGTCTTTCGATTTCCAGTTGCATGATTCTTCTGGTTAAATCATCAAGTTCAGCGGGCATCGAGTCAATTTCCATTCTGATGGAAGCAGAAGCTTCGTCAATCAAGTCGATGGCTTTATCCGGCAAGAAACGATCGGTAATATAACGATTGGAAAGGGTGACGGCAGCGATGATGGCTTCATCGTGGATATGAACACCGTGATGGGTTTCAAACTTTTCTTTTAGTCCTCGTAAAATTGAGATCGAATCTTCAATCGTCGGTTCGGTAATCAGGACTTTTTGAAGACGCCTTTCAAGGGCATTATCTTTTTCGATATAAAGGCGATATTCATTTAAAGTAGTAGCGCCGATACAGTGCAGTTCACCTCTGGCAAGCATTGGTTTGAGCATATTGGAAGCGTCCATCGCTCCTTCAACCTTACCGGCTCCGACAATCATATGTATTTCATCGATGAACATGATGATTTGGCCGTCGGAAGCTTTGATTTTGTTCAATACCGCTTTGAGTCTTTCCTCGAATTCGCCTCGGTATTTGGCTCCGGCGACTAAAGCCGCCAGATCGAGTTCATAGATGACTTTGTCTTTTAAGCCGATAGGAACGTCTTTTTCAACGATTCTTGTGGCTAAACCTTCGACGATAGCGGTTTTA
>JAQVFZ010000144.1 GCA_028697025.1 Candidatus Izemoplasmatales bacterium
CACATGCTTTCGCAAGGCGCTTTTAATGCACTATTAAAAACATTGGAAGAACCACCGGCACATGTCATCTTCATTCTTTGTACAACTGAACTGCAAAAAGTATTGCCGACAATTCAATCCCGTTGTCAACGTTTTGACTTTAAAGCGATCAGCACTGTCGACATCATTGAGAAATTAAAAGAAATCATTGCCCAAGAAAATATAAAAATCGAAGAAGATGCCATCAAACAAATTGCTACTTACGCTGAAGGCGGCTTGAGAGATGCAATCTCATTATTGGATCAAGTCTATGCCTATAATCCCGAAACCATCGCTTTGGAGGACGTAAACCAAATCTGCGGCGCAGTTTCAATGAACACCCAAATAGAACTGGCAAAAGCATTGATTGATTTTGATTCAACCAAAGCCATATCTTTACTAAACCAATTGCTTGGTCAAGGCAAAGAAGTCAAAAAGATAACCCTTAATTTAATTGAATTTTTCCGCGACATCTTGATGTATTCCAACCTGCATAAACTTGATGAAGCATCTTTGCTTTTCGGGCATGAAGAGTTTCAAAAAATAGCCAAGGAAATATCAAATCGAAAGGCCTTTTACATCATCGAAGTGTTAAGTAAAGCCCTCAATGAAATAAATTGGAGCAACAATCCTAAAATTCATTTGGAACTTGCTTTTCTTAAGATTGCGGACAACGAAGAAAATAGCAATTCCAATGTTTTGGCCGCAATCGATGAAATTGAAATAAGAATTCAGGAACTTGAGACGTTTAAGGCTAATGCTGAAGAAAGAGATAAATTGGAATCAAAAGAAATAATTAAAAATATTATTTCTTCCAAAGAGAAGCCTGAGATACCAAAGTCTGAAGAAGCCGAAGAAACTCAAATCGAACCAGAACCAACCCTCTTTGAGGAGTCTAAATTTTCTGAGGAACTTCCAACTCAACCAGACATGTTTGCGGAATCAGAAACCGTTTCAATTGATACATCGGTTGAAGAAGATGTGGAACTTGAAAGTTCAAGCGATCAAGAATTAGAAGCGAAACTAGACGAAATAGAAATCGAAGCTGAAAGACCGGAAATTATTGAAACGCCTTTGGCAAAAGAAGATATAATTGTAGAAACAACAATTGAAACCAAAGTCATCCCAAGTTCCCAAAAAATAAAGGAAGAGCTTTGCGATGATATTTCCAATACTTATGATATTTCTTTTGTCGAAGAGGTTCTCAATAATCCGAATAAGCAAGATAAAGTTTCCTTAATCAATCGTTGGTACAACTTCCCTGAAATAGAAGACGAAGAAGAATCAAAGTACTTAGCTACGCTTTTGGAAACCGCAACGGTAACAGCATCTTCATATGATAAGATAATCATTACTTTCGCCAGCACGACCATTTGTAATACGCTGATGATACCTGCGAACAAAGAAATAATAATGAAAATCATTAATAAAAAATTTAATAGAATAATTAATTATATGGCTTTACCAACAAGTGTTTTCAATGATATCACAAGAGAATTCATGGATCGTTATCGCATGGGCGACAAGTATATAAAATTATCGAAAATTGTGTGTGAAGGTCTTAAAGATGTTTCTAAAGTGGAAAAAGCCGCTGCTCAAGACACTAAACCACAAATTCTTCAAGATGCAATCGAACTTTTCGGCGATAAAGTCAGAGTCAAGGATTAGGAGGTTATTATGATCAATCCACAAATGCTAAAGCAAATTAAGCAAATGCAAGAAGATATAAAAAGAATTCAAACCCAAATCAACGAATCGACTTTTTATGGCCAAGCTGGTGGTTCAGTGGTTAAAGTGGCGGTAAAAGGAACGAAGGAAGTAGTTTCAATCAACATAAAAAAAGAAGAGGTTGACGTAAATGATCTCGAGATGATTCAAGACTTGATTGTAGCGGCATTGAATGACGCTTTCAAGAAAGTTGACAAGGAATTGGAAGAATCACTCGGTTCAGTTACTCAGGGCATGAACATGCCAGGACTATTTTAATGATTCTTCCCCAAGCTTTAGAGGATTTAATAGAAGAGTTCAAAAAACTTCCGGGCGTTGGCAGGAAGACAGCCGAAAGATATGCTATGCATATCATAAATAAATATACAGATGAAGAAGTTAACCAATTAACCAAATCTCTTTCTGATGCGAAAACAAGACTTCATCACTGCTCGATCTGTGGAAATCTTACTGATGAAGAAATTTGTAGCATCTGTAAAGACGAAAAAAGAGATCTATCGACGATTTTAGTCGTTGAGAATACCAAAGACGTATTCTCGATTGAAAAGGGTAGTGAGTATCGCGGTTTATATCACGTTCTCAACGGCGTTTTATCGCCGATGGAAGGCATGGGGCCTGATGATATAAATCTTGAAAGCCTATGGAAAAGAGTTGTAGACGATAATGTCAAAGAAATTATCATTGCCACATCTTCAACACCGGAAGGCGAAACAACAGCCCTTTACATTAAAAGAGTTCTTCAAGAAACTGACATTTTGGTAAGTAGAATCGGTTATGGCGTACCGGTTGGCCTGAATTTGGAATACGCTGACGATTTAACTCTATCAAAGGCTATTGAAAACCGTAAGAAAATCTAGAAAAAAATAAAAAAAATCTCTACTACACAGCTTTTATTATGATATAATAATATGTAGTAAAATCGAGGTGATTGAAATGTTATCCGTTTTTAAAGTTTATTCACTGGCTATAATGGACACGATTAATGATTTTTTAGAACCGTATTTATTCCAAGTTTTAGACATATTCGAAGGATTAGACATTTGGCTACAAGCTGTTGTATTGCTTTCAATCGCCATTTTCGTAATTATTGGATTATTCGTTTTTATGAAAAAATTCATTAAATTATTCCTGGTATTAGCTGTATTGGCTGCCATTTTTTGGTTTGTATACTCTCAAGGCTATCTTGACAGCATTCTCTCAATCAATTTATTCAATCTATTTAAATCATCACTTTAAAGAAAGCACACCATTTATAATGGGCTTTCTTTT
>JAQVFZ010000024.1 GCA_028697025.1 Candidatus Izemoplasmatales bacterium
TTTACTTCGTCGTTGGTGGACTGAATTCCAAGTTCAAGCCTAACGTAATTCTCCTTGACATTGTCCACAAGAAAATCGATAATTTCTTTACTTAGGACATCACCGTTAATTTCAAATTGAAAGACTACATCTTTATAATCTTTTTCGACCAATCTTTTAAAGAAATCCAAAGCAATTTTTTTGTTGGCGTTGAAGGAACGGTCAAGAAACTTTATTGTTTTAGCGCCTTTTTCAACCAGATAGTCGATTACTGAGAAGACGTAATTAGTGTTAAAAAAGCGTAATCCCTTTTCTAGGGACGCTAAACAGTAACTACATTGGTATGGACAACCTCTTGATAATTCAATGTATTGGACTTTGTTGGCGATATAAGGAATATCATCCAAAAAATAATAAGGGCTTCTTAAATCGTCAAGATTTTTGATGGGCAAGATTTTGGTTCTAAAAATCTTACCGTTAGATAGAAAAGCGAGATTTGAGATATTAAACTTTTCCTGATTATTTATAATAGATGAAATCAGCAAATTAAAAGTTATCTCACCTTCATTGACGACGATGTAATCAGCCAATCCTTCCCATAAGTAATCATCATACTCATAACTTACTTCAGGACCGCCCATAATGATAACCGTCTCGGGAAGTTCCGCTTTGATTTTTGTAATTATTTCTTTTATTAAAGGAATATTCCAGATATAACAACTGAAACCTATTATTTCTGGTTTTTCTGCTAAAATATCTTTCAACATGAAGGAAACTTCATCCTTGATGGTATATTCTTTAATCGAAACGTCAAAATCGCAGTTAGCCTTCAAGTATCTAACCGCCGTATTTGTATGGATGAATTTGGAATTGATGCTAACCAATAAAGTCTTCATGATTTACCTCACTAATATTGTACCAATTTATCCATTAAATGACTAGTTGAAATAATTATATGATATACTAGTGATGGTGATAAAATGGATAAATTCATACTTAAATCTGACTATACGCCGATGGGCGATCAGCCTTTAGCAATCGAACAACTTATCAATAATCTAAACTTGGGCGTTAAAGAACAAGTTCTTTTGGGTGCGACCGGTACTGGCAAGACTTATACCGTGGCCAATGTAATTCAAACTGTAAATAGACCAACTTTAGTTTTGGCTCACAACAAGACCTTAGCCGGACAACTCTATTCCGAGCTTAAAACTTTGTTTCCAGAAAACAGAGTAGAATATTTTATCTCTTATTATGATTATTATCAACCGGAAGCATATGTGCCAGGAGCTGACATATATATTGAAAAAGACGCTTCTATCAATGATGAAATCGATGAATTGCGTCACGCAGCGACATCTTCTTTATTAGAGAGAAGAGATGTGATTATCGTAGCCAGCGTCTCTTGCATTTATGGTATTGGCGATCCTGAAGTTTATAAAGCGGGAATGGTCACTTTAAGAAAATCGGAGAAAATTGACAGAGCGACACTTTTAAATAGACTGGTTGAAATACTCTATGTCAGGAACGACTTGGATTTCGTCAGAGGTAGTTTTAGGGTCAGAGGAGATGTGGTTGAGATATTGCCTCCATATCAAAAGACTAAAGCCATCCGGGTTGAATTTGATTTTGATGAAATAAAAAGAATCAGAGAGTTCAATATTGTCAGCGGGGAAATATACAAGGATTATGAAATCTTGTCTTTATTTCCAGCTTCTCACTTTTTGACAGATAGTGACAAGTTGAATGAAGCATTAGATAGAATAAAAGCTGAATTGACAGAACGAATTAAGTTCTTTAAAGATAACAATAAATTATTGGAAGCTGAAAGAATCGAACAAAGAACAATGTACGATCTGGAAATGTTAAAGGAAATGGGCACAGTGGCTGGTGTCGAAAATTACTCAAGACATTTAGCTCTAAGGGGCGAAGGAGAAACTCCTTCGACCTTGATTGATTTCTTTCCTGATGATTTTTTGTTGATAGTCGATGAATCCCATGTTACTCTTCCACAAGTGAGAGGTATGTATAACGGCGATAGATCAAGAAAACAGACTTTGGTAGATTACGGGTTCCGCTTGCCCAGCGCTTTAGATAACCGACCGTTGAATTTTCAGGAATTTAATGACAAGATTAATCAAGTGATTTATGTCTCGGCAACTCCGGGAGATTATGAGTTGCAGAGAACTCCGCATATCATCGAACAAATCATTAGGCCTACCGGATTGATTGACCCGTTGGTAGAAGTTAGAGAGTCGATGAATCAGATTGACGATCTTTTGATTGAAATAAATAAAACCATCCAACGCAATGAAAGAACCTTGATAACGACGTTGACGATAAAGATGAGCGAAGATTTGACGAACCATCTCAAATCATTAGGATATAAAGTAGGTTATTTGCATTCTCAAGTGAAATCACTGGAAAGAATGGAAATCATCAGAAAACTAAGACTTGGTGAATTTGACATTTTGGTCGGGATAAATTTATTGCGTGAAGGTTTGGATTTACCGGAAGTATCTTTAATCGCCATTTTGGACGCTGATAAGGAAGGTTTCCTGAGAAGCGACAAGTCGTTGATTCAAACGATAGGTCGCGCGGCTAGAAACGTCAATGGTCATGTTATCATGTACGCTACAAACATTACCCAATCAATGCAAAGAGCGATTGATGAAACGAATAGAAGAAGAAATATTCAGGATAGATATAATATAGATAATAATATAACTCCTAAAACAATTCTAAAAAATATACCGGAATCTATCTCGATCAAAACTGATGCTGATCAAAATACCTATGATTTTGATAAACTCAGCAAGAAAGAAATTTCAAAAAATATCGAACTTTTGGAAAAACAAATGTTGGTTTATGCCAAGGAATTGGATTTTGAACAGGCAGCACGAATTAGAGATTTAATCTTTGAATTGAAGAAAAATCTATAAAATTAAAGAAAAAATTAATAAAATTAAAGAAAAAAACCAAAAATTTTGGTTTTTTTTATTAAAAAATTAAAAAAATTAAAAAAATGTGTTGACAAGCTAAAAATCTTTGATATAATTAAGGTGTAAATTGATAAAGTTAATAAAATATCAATTAAAAATTAAAAAATTCAAAATGATTAAAAAAACATGAATTATTTAAAATAAAGGAGGATGGGGAAAATGAAAAAACATCCGCAAAGATTGGTAAGAATTTATCCTGATGGAATTTGCTCAGAAAAAAACGTCAATAAGAATTGCTGGGAAGAAGTCAAACTCTTTAATTGTTTAAAATAAGGGGGTCTAGGCAATGAAAGGTTTTATGAAGAAATTAACTGACTGTTTAAATTGTAATGAACAGATGAACATGATCAGTCTCGATGCATCACCACTACAAACTTGGGAGAAATTATATGCAAACAAACAATTTAATAAAAAAAATTAACGCTAAAAACATAAGTTTAGCCATCAGTATTATCATAACCTTAATAATATTTTCAATGTCTCTTACTTCAGGCACTGATTCGGGTGAATTAAGTTCGGGATTTACTGTCAGCTTAAAATCGATGTTGGATAAGGTATTTATCGGCAATACCATATCCATCGATACTTTACATATTATTGTAAGAAAAGGCGCACATGTTTTTGAATATTTTATCTTAGGTGTTTCTTATTTCTTTACAGCCAAATATTGGAAACTGTCAGTGTTAAAGATTTTGGCGATTGGACTTTTAACAGCGACAGTAGATGAACTCTTACAAAGCGTTCCGGCTGATAGAACAACCAGTGCCATCGATATTTTCCTTTATGACTTTGGCGGATTTGTTTTAGGGGTTACTCTGTTTTTACTCTTATTCAATCGCAAAATTGAATATTCGACGGAAGAAACATTGAAACTATTATCACAAAATCAAATTTCTCGACGTAAAGCCTATAGAAGGTTATATTCAACAAAAGATAGAATATATTTTACCAATAACGCTCACTTCGTCAAACTTAAGATTAAAATCCCCGATGAAAAAGGGGTAAATCGATTTCTAGCAGTACTATTCTTCTTGCCGTTTCCAATATTCATCGTGAAGCTGATCTTGCCATTCATTAAAATGGACAAAATGGATATACCAGTTACCAAAGCGGAATTAATGAAGATTATTTCCAGCAAAAATATCAGTTTGGTAGTAAACACTTCAACTAAAGAAAAAATAATTATTAAAACAATATAAAAAAAGGAGAATCAATATGAAACTAGATTTTAAAGACGATTTAAAAAAATCAATCGAAGAAGATGTAAGAAAGTCATTAAATTTAAGAGGAGTCAAACATGGTTCGAAAAAATATCCCGTAATTTCGGAATGTCCAGTTTGTCATCATGATTTGGAAGTTGTTCAACTTGTGTGCAACAACTGTTCAACAGAAATCAAAGGACAATTTACTCTCTCGAAATTCAACTACTTGGATACGGAAAAATTGTACTTCATTGAAGTTTTTGTAAAAAATCGCGGTAACATCAAGGCGATAGAAAAAGAAATGGGTTACTCATATCCGACCATAAAGAAAATGTTGGATGACGTAATCGTAGGATTGGGATATACAGTTGATGGCAGTAAAGAGACTTTTGAAGAAGAAAAAGAAGTTGAACCGACTCCGAAATTATCAAGAGTAGACATTTTGAACAAAATTGACAATGGCGAAATTACAGCCGAACAAGCAGCTGAATTATTGGCGAAATTAAGATAAGGGGGATAAGAAAATGGGAAAAATGGATCTTAGAGAAGAAAGAATGAAGATATTGGAATTGTTATCTAAAAATGTGATAACTGCTGAACAAGCAGAAAAATTATTGGCTGCCATTTCCAAAGGAGAAGAAGCTGAAGTTATAGAGACAAACCTTGTTTCCAAGAAAAATCAATTTCGCATGTTAAAAATATTGGTTGATTCTGCTGATGGCGATGAAGTTAAAATTGAAATTCCGATTGAATTCGCAAAATTATTAAAGAATAAAAAGATGATGAAAATTGATACTGAGGATTTTGATATTGATGTTGACGAATTGATTAACATGATTAATTCAGGCGTAGTCGGTGAAATCGTCAATGTGAAATCCGCAGATGGTGACATTGTAAAAATAATAGTAGAATGATTTGACATATTTCTCTCGATAAAGCCGGTGGTGAAACCGGCTTTATTTTTTTAAAATCAAGCATTTTTTTATAAAGTGTGATATAATAAATTAAGGCAAGTATGCTTTTTTATTATTTAAATAGGAAGGAATGAAGATGTCGGATAACAACATATATGTAGTTCGTGCAGTGGATTTGACTCATGATGGATTAGGTGTGACTAAGTTGGATGACGGTTACACTGTTTTTGTTGAGGACTTGTTAAAAGGAGAAGCTGCCCGAATTGAAATTATAGAGAGAAAGAAAAGTTATGGATTTGGAAAAGTCATTGAGAGGCTGAACCGCAGTCCTTATCGTCAAGCTCCTAAATGCAAGCATTTTTCTGATTGTGGCGGGTGTGAGCTGATGCATATGGATTATGACGTTCAAGCCGCTTTTAAAAAATATAGAATTGAATTGATGGTAAAAAAACTTGATCAAAAAGGCATCACTGTCGAAGAAATAATAGCAATGGTCAACCCTTATCATTATCGCAATAAAGTCGAAATTAAATTTGCTCAAGGCCCAAAAGGAATTAAAGCAGGTTTCTTCAAAGCTAAATCTCACCATGTAGTAGATTTGCAAGAGTGCCATATCATGCAGAAGAAGTCGTTTGAAGTATTGAATCTATTGAGAAATTTAGCAAATCAATATCAAATACCAGCCTATGACGCCATAAAGAATACCGGCGTTTTGAAATCAGCGGTAATTAGAGAATCAAGCAAAAATAAAGAGATATCACTACTGATCAATATTAACACCGACTTGATACCGCATGAAAATGACTTTGTCAAATCCTTGACAGAATCCGTTCCCGAGATAAAAGGTATCGGCATCAGCAAAACTCTTGATGAAAGTGGTTTTTCTGATGAAGAGATTAGATTGGTGTATGGTAGAGAATATATCGTGGATGAAATCCTTGGCAAGAAATTTGAAATAGGGTTCAGATCATTCTTCCAGGTCAATACGCTTCAAGCTGAAAGACTTTATAAAAAAGCAATTGAATTCGCAAAATTCAATGGCAATGAAAGAGTAATTGACGCATATTGCGGTATTGGTTCTATTGCTTTATCAATCGCTGATAAAGTTAATAAGGTTTTTGGCGTAGAAATAGTAAAATCGGCAGTGACGGATGCCAAAAGAAATGCCAGAATAAACGGGATTAAGAACGCTTTGTTTGAATTAGGCCATGTAGATGAAGTGTTATTAAAATGGAAAGGCTTCAACTTTGACGCAATTATAGTTGATCCGCCAAGAAAAGGATGTTCAAAAGAGTTACTTAACACAATAATCGATATGAAAATTCCTAAAATAATCTATATTTCGTGTAATCCAGCCACTCTACAAAGAGACTTGGAATATTTATTGGAGAAGAATTATAAGATTAATCGTATTGCACCGGTAGACATGTTCCCTCAAACATCTCACGTTGAAACCATCGTATTGCTTTCATTAAAAAACGCTTAACAAAGCCATTCATATAATAGTACAAGAAGCATCTAACCCCATCAAATAGGGTTAAATGCTTCTTTTTTTGTTTTATGCGTAATGTGGAAACATATCAAAATCAATGTGGAAACATCAAACTATGCACTAAGCATATATTTTGCTTGAGTGGGGGAACATCAATACTCTAAAAAATTATATCACCACAACCCGATATAACATCTTAGTTAAGCCATCGGGTGCGTGATATGTTTCCACAACGATTGGTTCAGTACTTAAGAACTCAAATCGACGTTCTTTGAACTCATCATCTGAATAATTTTTGGTTCCAGCAATACAATATACTATCTCATTTGGACTTACAGATATCATCTTGTAAATAAATGTTCTTAATATCTCTGAATCAAGTTCATCAATGACTAGGTTCTTTTTACCTAGAATCTCATTGATCTTATCCATTCTTTTTCTGGTATCAGTTCAGATTCATTGAGACATTCATCGAGGAGCTTGGGATGAAGTATAACATCCGCGAGATTGCCTTTGACCGTTGGGGTGCAGTTCAGATGACACAGAACTTAGAGAATTTGGGTTTCACTGTCGTTCCTTTTGGTCAGGGTTTTAAAGATATGTCTCCACCGACAAAGGAGCTGATGAAGCTGACGTTGGAAGAAAAGATTGCTCATGGAGGTCACCCCGTACTCAGGTGGATGATGGATAACATTTTTATTAGAACTGATCCTGCTGGAAACATTAAGGCAGATAAAGAAAAATCCACAGAGAAGATTGACGGAGCTGTTGCCACAATCATGGCTCTTGACCGTGCGATCCGTTGTGGAGGGGAAACTGGTAATTCTGTTTATGATGATCGTGGTCTTTTAATCTTCTAATGTCATCTTCTCTATGGTATAATGAATGTAATACAAATTAATATTTATTGCAGATATGTAGGAAATTGTGTAATAAAGAAAAAGGGGTATAGAAAGAAGGAATAGATATGTCTGATAAAAATAATAATCAAAATAATAAAAAACATTCTTATCTAAGTTTTGGAGTTAGCTTTGGATTACTTGGGGGTGCTTTATGTGCAATTATTATAAATTTATTTATTGAAACTCCACTAGTTTGGGGTTTTGCACCTGGATTTGGAATGTTAATTGGAATAATTATAGGTGCAATAATAGACCAAAATAAAAACAAAATATAAACTATTTATAGTAAATTCAAACCAGCACTATCAGGGTATTAATACTTAGATTAATTGAAACCTTTTCTGTTTTAATAGGCTTCAGATATATCATACGGAGATTTTATATGACGCATTCTCTATCTTATATGAACTACTGTTAATGTGATTTCAAAAGTATTTATATTAAGCATCTCAAACGAGGTGCTTTTTTCATGCCCATTTTGAAGAGCGAGTTTGATGCGTCTGTAACCGTAGGTTTTATTGCTGGCTTCAAAGATATCTGATATAAGTATCTTTATATCGTGATATTTATCTATTTCTTTACGATGCTCATAATAGTGATAAACTGACTTAGGGAGTCCCGATATTTCAAGTAGATTTTTTAATGAATATTTACGCCTTAATTCCTTGACTACTTGGTATTTTTGTTTGTTTGTTCCTGTTTTTGAACTAAGGCGATGAGTTTTTTTGTGTATTCAAGTTCCATTTCTAAGTGTTTCACTTTAAGTTCTAAATTTTGTTCTACCTCTTTGGATGGTGTATGGAATTTTCTAACTGGATTCTTACGGTAATCTTTTGGAGTTTGAAAGAAACGCTCTTTCCCATAGAGTCTATACTGATATACCCATCTAGCAGGTAATGTATCATTTAAACTTCCTGATGTTAAATACATATCATATTTACGCGATGCTTGACTGTATGAAAGTTCATTTTCAATGATGTCTAAAACGACCTTTAATTTGAATTCTCCGCTCCATAGTCTATTATTTTTCTTTTTATCTTTCATATGATCCCTCCTGCATATATATTAGTTTACACTAAGTACAGGTTTTTGGTATCAGTTCATTTTTCTGCATTTTTGCAAGCAATCGCAGTAACTAAACGCGAGTTGAAAATGTTACATTGCTTACTTTTAGATACAACTTTACAAAGCCATAAAAAAATTATGAAAGGTGATTTTATCTAACCAACGATATAAATTACCTTTTTTTCTTGTCCATTGTGCTAAGTGTGTTATTTCTAATGGACAGATATAAAAAACAGGAATGAAGTCTCATAAAAATAGAAATAAAAAAATAAATAACAATTATTTAGATGGCGATTTTCTCTATTTTAATTTTAAAATAAAAGTGTATAATATCTCTTGGCAATAATCCACACAGAGGTATTTATGAAAAAATTATCTTATCTCATTCTTAAGGACAAAGTTTTTCTGGTGGCTGTTATTCTCGCGATAGTAACAATGTTTATAATTCCGCCATCAAAAGAATATTTGGATTACATTAATTATAAAGTCTTGGTAGTTATGTTCACGATAATGTTAGCTGTAGCCGGCATATTCGAGAGCCATTTTTTCTATTTCGTCGCCACAAAATTGGTTGTACATTTTAAAAATATGAGATTTATCGCTTTATCAATAGTATTAACCACATTTGTCTTATCGATGTTCTTGACCAATGACGCTGTACTGTTGACTTTGATACCTTTTTCAATTTTTGTTTTTAGACATGTTAATATGGAAAAACATTTGATAATGATGATAATTTTGCAGACGATAGCGGCTAATCTTGGTAGTGCTTTGACGCCTATGGGGGATCCGCAAAATATTTATTTGTATGCGCATTATCAATTAGGATTTTCCGAGTTTATTGGAATGACCTTGCCAATCACGATTATGGGTGGAGTATTGATAATATTGACGACGATATTGGTTTTTCCAAAACAAAATGTTGTCCATAACATAAAAGAACCTAAAGTCGATGTTAAGAAATTATTCTGGTATTTATTGATATTGCTGAACGCTTTATTGTCAATCTTGAAAGTTATGCCTTTACTTTACACATTCATAATAACTGTAGTACTGGGATTGATATTTGCAAGACATCTTTTTAAACGTGTCGACTGGTATTTGTTATTGACCTTCCTATCATTTTTTATCATTACCGGCAATTTAAGCCAAATGACAAATATCGGTAATTTCTTGTCTGGGTTACTTTCTTCAGATACAAAAGTTTACTTCACATCCATGGCTACTTCACAGTTTATTTCTAATGTTCCTGCAGCCGTATTACTTTCAACTTTCACGGATCCTGCTTACGTAAAAGCTTTATTGCAGGGAGTCAATGTAGGGGCGATGGGAACCTTGATTGCTTCATTAGCCAGCTTAATATCATTTAAATACATTTTGCGGGATTTTCCGAAAAGCGCCAAAACATATATTTTAAAGTACACTCTAGTCTCGATAATTTACATGAGTATCATTACTGCTATGTTATTTCTAGTTTTTTAATAAAATCAAATATAAAAAAGAAAAAACAACCTTTGCGGGTTGTTTTTGTTTTAACTAAATGTTTTTATGGTTGCATAGCTCCAAAGAGAACTAACCAAGCCAATAATGTTTTAGCGACTAAGCTCAAAATGATATATACTCTTTCGCCATATAGATAGTTTTTCCATTTGCCAACACCCTTGTATTGTAAAATCATGTTGATAGGGAAGGTATTGAAAGCAACGAAGTATGTACCGACGATTGCCCAAACAAACCAAGGAACCATATCATAATTGCCATTACCCACCATATAAAGAATAATGACGACCCAAGGAGCTAGACCGGCAACTGAGCCAAAGATGAAAGCACTCCATTTAATGTTTTTCTTTTCTTTTCTTTTCTTTTCCGGCATTGACTTGTTCCATCAAGAGACCGAAAAGATTCATGCTTGCATTAATTAAGAATATTAGAATCAACGATCCAATATCATAAATGCCAAACAGAGTAGAAATCAGTACAATCATGACTGAAGAACTTAGAGTATATTCATACCAACGGAAACGGTTGATACCTTTTTCTAGATCAGCATTGTAAATGGCATTAGTCTTATTAGGCAAAGCGATAATTGCATGCGCTAAAGCTGACAACAATAAGAATATGGCCACCAAAACGCCAAATGGCAAGTCAAATAACTCTTTAAAAGTTGTTTCAAGTGATTGAGTCTGGGTATTGTATTGCAAGAAAATTTGTGTAATTGTCGGTTTGAATTCAGATATTTTTTGAATTACTGTTGATGCAAGAATCAACATCATGACGCCTTGAATGAAATGCAATGCTCCCATGATGAGGTTAAATCTTCTTAAGCTTTGAAAACTAGTTTTTTCCATATTTATCCCCCTAAATATATTCTGATTTAAATATATCATATGTCAAAAAAAATCAATTATTTTGCTTATAAATGAAATGTGTTTTTGAGGATAAATATTTGAATTTAAATTTTCAAAAATAAATGTCAAATCATTTTACATGAAATGAAATTATGATAAAATATGTCCATAATAAAACATTCAAGAGGTGAACTTATGGATTATCTAAATGGATTTGATTTATATCAAATGTTTAATTATGGAACAACTTTTGTTATTAAAAAAAGAAAAAAATTGAATGATATCAATGTGTTTCCGGTACCTGACGGCGACACTGGCAATAATTTGGTCTATACCATGCAGACGATTTCCAGAGAATCGAAAGCACAAGAGTCTTTTCAAGCTACTTTGGAATCAATCAGCGATTCCGCTTTAATAGGAGCTAGGGGCAATAGCGGTGTTATTTTCGCTCAATTTGTCAATGGCTTGAGAACCGCTTCCAAAGGTAAAGAACTTGTAACTCTCGATGAATTTACCGAAATGGCTTTAGAGAGCGTTGAACATACCTATGCATCATTAAGCAATCCGGTGGAAGGCACAATGCTTACCGTAATCAAGGACTGGGCTAACAGTTTGAAGGAAACTTTGTCCGCTGCTTCAAATATAAAAGATTTCTTTTTGGTAGCTTTTGCCATCGCCGAAAAATCCTTGGAAAAAACCAAAGAACAACTGGCAGTTTTAAAGAAAAACAACGTTGTCGATAGTGGCGCTATGGGCTTTGTCCTGTTTTTAAAGGGAATCAACAGTTATTTCAATAAAGAAACAATTGAAGAAGTTGCTTATGAAGAATTGGAATTAGAACATTCTCATGATTTTGATGAGGAGATAACTTTCCGATATTGTACTGAAGGCTTAGTTGAATATAATAATCAAAAAGAAGAAGTTATTTTGGAAACGCTAAAACCTTATGGCGACAGTTTGATAGTTGTCATGGGGGGGAAAATGTTCAGGATTCACATACATACCAACACCCCTGAATTGGTTTTTCAAGAATTACGAAACTTCGGTTATATTATCACTCAAAAAGTGGACGACATGATTGGCGATATCAATATGAAAAAGAATGATTTGGATACCGTAATAGTTACTGATTCAATCGCCGATATCGACCAGCAATATCTTAAGGATAATAATGTCGTGGTCATCCCAATTAATATTAATGTCGAAAATGTAACTTATTCGGATAAATTGACGATAAATAATCAAATTTTGTTCAACATGATTGATAATGCCTTGGAGTATCCGACAACGGCTACGCCAACGATTAAGTATATCAACGATTTATTTTCAAAACTCTTGTTGAGTTATAAAAATATTATTTATATTGCAGTATCATCTAATTTGAGCGCTACTCATAATGTGATAAAAAAAGAAGTGGAACAATTAGTCGCAAAAGGCAAAAATATAAAAATCGTCGATACTTTGACAAATTCAGTAGCTCAAGGGCTTTTAGTCAAAAGAGCTGTTGATTTGCTTAAAGAAGGCAAAAAGATAGATGAAATAGCTGAAGTATTGAATGTTGAAAAAGAAAAAACTGAAATTCTGGTATGTTTGGAGACCTTTAAATATGCGATGATGAGCGGGAGATTACCAAAAGCGGTAGGTAAGATAGGTATGTTTTTGGGAATTAGGCCAATCATGTCAGTCGATGATAAAGGAAAAGGAGCTGCTTTCGGCTTCGCCTTATCACAAAAAGGTATAACTAAGAAGATAGTAAAACATGTACAAAAAGATTTGGATAATCCGGGAATTGAAAGTTATGCCTTGATTCATTGTTTAAACCAAGAATTACTTGATGAATATGTTGAGCTATTCACAAAAATGATTGGCAAAAAACCTGCGTATCTAGCTGAAGTGTCAAGCGCAACCGCCATCCATAGCGGTAGAGGATCAGTCGCTATTGGATATATAAAAAAATAAAAAGGAGATAAGATTATGGGTTTAGAACTAGCTGCTTTAATCATATTAGGGTATTTTTTAGTTTTCTTCATTATCGCCACCATCATCAAAAACAACAG
>JAQVFZ010000145.1 GCA_028697025.1 Candidatus Izemoplasmatales bacterium
TTTGGATATTTTGGAAAAAGAATATAAAGAAGCAAAATTGGAAAGGGAAGAATTGGAAAAAAATCTTTCATTTGCCAAACAAGTACTGGAATTGATTCAAGTCAATGAGGTAAGAAGATTGATTACAGTAGATAAGATTCGCCCAGACGGACGTAGAACCAATGAAATCAGACCATTGGATTCCGAAATCGATCTTTTAGCAAGAACTCACGGTTCAGCTCTCTTCACTAGAGGTCAAACCCAAGCTCTTGCGACAGTTACTTTAGGAGCTCTAAGAGAAGCACAAATAATTGATGGAGTCAGCGTCGAAGACGGCAAGAGATTCATGCTACATTACAACTTCCCGCAATTTTCCGTAGGTTCAACCGGACGTTATGGCTTTGTCGGCCGTAGAGAAGTCGGACATGGCGCTTTAGGTGAAAGAGCATTGCTCCAAGTTTTACCTAATGAGGATGAATTCCCTTATGCAATCCGAGTTGTATCTGAAGTATTGGAATCAAATGGTTCCTCTTCACAAGCTACCATCTGTGCCGGTTCAATGGCTTTAATGGCAGCTGGTGTGCCTATCAAGGCGCAAGTTGCAGGGATTGCCATGGGATTGGTAAAAGAAAAAGATCATTATACCATCTTGACCGACATCCAAGGTTTGGAAGATCATTTCGGCGACATGGATTTCAAAGTAGCCGGTACAAGAAAGGGTATTTGTTCATTACAGATGGATATCAAGATTTCGGGAATCACCAAGGAAATCTTCAAGGAATCATTGGACCAGGCAAAACATGCGAGAATGGAAATCCTTGACAACATGGATTCAGTCATCAAAGAACCGAAAAAAGAACTTTGCAAATACGCTCCTAAGGTTAAGTTGATGCAAATTTCTCCAGATAAGATCAGGGACGTTATCGGTGCCGGCGGTAAGAATATCACAGCAATCATCGAACAATGCGGCAATGTTAAAATTGATATTGAACAAGACGGCAGAGTCATCTTGATGCATGAAGAAACTTATTTTATTGACAAAGCCATGAAATTAATCGAAGATATCATTCGTGAAGTTGAAATAGGCGCAAAATACATGGGGAAAGTTGTAAGAATCGAGAAATTCGGTGCGTTTGTCGAATTATGGCCAGGTCAAGACGGTTTAGTTCATATCTCGAAACTTGACACCAAACATATCAAAAACGTCGAAGATGTTGTTAAAATCGGCGATGTGATAGAAGTAAAGGTAATCGGCGTCGACGAAAAAGGCCGAGTTGATTTATCAAGAAAAGCTATTTTAGAAGAAGTGAAATAATGTTATAATTGAATTGATCAAATTATTGGGTAATCGAGCGCTATTTCAAGCGTTAGGAAAGTCCATGCTAGCACAAGCTGAGATGCTTGTAGTGATTGTGCTAAACGAACCGATAAGTTTAGGCACCCTGATAAAGAGTGACGGCGAAGAAATGGATGTTAAAGGCCAAAGTATTCTTAAAGTGCCACAGTGACGAAACACATAAAATATATGTGTGTGAAACGGGTAAACCCCTCAAGCTAGAAACCCAAATATTGGTAGGGGCACGGCCTTGGAGGATAAATGAATCCATCCGGCTGACGGTCAAATGACCGGAGATAAATGATTACCGGCTTTCCATATGGCAAGCTACAGAACATGGCTTATAGATAATTTGATGAAAAAAAGCATATAAAAACTGTTTATATGCTTTTTTTAAAAGAAAAAGAGGTGAGACTTATGAGTGACGAAAGTTTAAAAAAACGCCAATCGAGAATTAGAAATTTCTCGATTATTGCCCATATCGATCACGGTAAATCAACCTTGGCAGATAGAATTTTGGAAATGACCCATTCAGTGGAACAAAGAGATATGAAAGCACAGTATCTCGACTCAATGGACTTGGAAAGAGAAAGAGGCATTACGATAAAATTAAACTCGATTGAATTGAAATATAACGCCTTGGATGGAGAACAATATATATTTCATCTCATCGACACCCCAGGACATGTCGACTTTACTTATGAGGTATCAAGATCACTGGCTGCCTGTGAAGGCGCATTATTGGTAGTTGATGCCACTCAGGGTATTGAAGCGCAAACATTAGCCAACGTATATTTGGCTTTGGACAATAATCTGGAAATAATTCCCATCATCAATAAGATTGATTTGGATGCAGCTGATGTTGAGGGCGTCATGAAGCAACTAGAAGACACTATTGGTTTAGATTCCAAAGATTGTATCTTGGTCTCCGCTAAAACAGGTTTCGGCGTCGATCAAGTTCTGGAAGCAATCGTTAAACGGATTCCAGCGCCTAAAGGTGATTTGGAAAAACCGTTGGAAGCTTTGATATTTGACTCGTTCTATGATAGTTATCGTGGCGTAATCCCTCTTGTTAGGGTCATGAATGGGGTAATGAGAATCGGCGACCAAATAAAGATGATGGCTACTGAAGGAAAATATGAAATCATTGACTTGGGTGTTTATCTACCTAAAGAAGAGCATCGAGATTATCTATCATCTGGGGATGTTGGCTGGATTAGCGCTTCCATCAAAGATATAGAAAAAATCCATGTCGGTGACACCATCACCAATAATTTAAGACCGACCTCTAAACCTTTGCCTGGTTATAGATTGTTAACGCCAATGGTTTATTCCGGAGTTTATCCGGTTGATGCCGATGATTATGGTGACCTGAAAGATTCAATTGAAAAAATGAAACTAAGCGACGCATCCCTGATCTTTGAACCTGAAACTTCAAGCGCTTTGGGTTTTGGCTTTAGAGTAGGATTCTTGGGTATGTTGCATATGGAAATCTTCCAAGAACGTTTGGAAAGAGAATTCAATCAAAATTTAATTACCACCGCACCATCGGTTAATTATAAGGTGTATTTGGAGAACGGCTCGGTAATCGATGTCGATAATCCAGCTTTGATGCCCAAGAACCAGATGGTTAAGAAAATCGAAGAACCATATGTCTTGGCAACCATAATTTCTCCAAGCGATTATGTTG
>JAQVFZ010000146.1 GCA_028697025.1 Candidatus Izemoplasmatales bacterium
TGTCATATTGCCTAATTCAGACAAATCAACAAAAGAATTGACTAGCGATTTGGCAAGTTCAATTACCGATTCTCCCTGACTGCCGACTCTTAACAATATCGCAATCAACTCGTAGCTGCTGAGGCTCTCGGCGCCGTTATAGAGCAATCTTTCCCTCGGACGTTCAAGTTTCGGCATGTCTTTTATCATATACATTTATATCACCCGATATAAATATTACTGATTAGCCGATGAAATTCTTTTACTTTATTCTTTGACCAATAGTTTTCTTATTTCTGAAATAAAGTATAAGGAGCCAGTGACAATCAAAACTTCATTTTCCTTCAATTCGCTTGATAACTTAAAGAATATCTGTTTATAGTCGGTATGGAAGGACTTGTGATAATGGCTGGATTCAGAAAACAGTTCTTCTGCGTCAGCCCTTCTTTGATATTCAAACTCGGTAAAATAGAGTTCGTCGCAAAAATTATCCAACTCTTCAATCATTTTTTTGTGCTCTTTATCCCGCATAACCGAAAACAGGCATTTGATGTATTTACCGGCAAAAACAGTTCTCGCACTCATGATCAAGGCTTCGATGCCGCCGATATTATGCGCACCATCGATGACGACATTTTTATGGAATATTTCAAATCTTCCTGGCCAAGCAGCGGTTTTGAGACCTTCATAGATATCTTCTTCGGTAAGTTGAAGATTATTGATGACTCTTAAGAGCCTTATGGTTTCAATCGCCAAAACGGCATTTCTGACCTGATGGTAACCGGTGAGGTTAAGTAGATATTCCTGGTCGCGATATTTGAAACGCGTAACTTCCTTGACATGGATATTTGTCACCATGTCAAAATTGCAGATTTTCAGACGACTGTGATGTTTGGCTGTGACTTCAGAAAACAAGGGAAAAAGATTGGTGTTTTCTATTGCTGTAACTAAAGGTACGTTGTCCTTGACGATTCCCAGTTTATTTAAGGCAATCGATTCCAATGTGTTTCCCAATTGTTTCATGTGATCATAAGAGATATTGGTAATGACCGAAATCTCAGGAATTATGACGTTCGTCGCATCCAATAATCCTCCCAACCCAACTTCAATTACTGCGTAATCGACTTTTTGGTCGCGGAAATAAAGGAAAGCCATAAGCGTCAACACTTCAAAAAAAGTGACCGTCTCATCATCTTCCAACATTTTTTCCGTCAATGGATATAGCTCGTTGGCATAATGAACTAGTTCATCATCACTGATATAGTCGTCGTTTATGCCGATTCGTTCATTGAACTTTACAACATATGGCGAAGTATAGATGCCGACTTTAAAGCCGGCATGGCTCAAAATCTTTTTGAGGTATGTCGAAGTTGACCCTTTACCATTGGTTCCTGCGACATGGATTGATTTGAAGGCTTTTTCCGGATGATCCAAGAGTGCAACGACCTTTTCCATCCTTTTTAGATCAAGTTTTGATCCGAACCTTTTGATATTTTCAATCCAGTTTTGAGCTTCTTCAACTGTTTTGAACATCTTTATTCTGTTAGCTCCTTTAAGCGGTAAGTAACCTCTTTATAATTTTCTTCGTATTTCTGTAATTTGTTTTTTTCTTCGTCAATCTTTGCTTGCGGAGCTTTTGCCGTAAAGTTAGGATTGCTAAGCATTTTCGTGCATCTTTCGATTTCTTTCTCCAGGCTAACCAACTGATCGTTCAATCGCTTGATTTCTTCATTAACGTTAACCAAAGAACCAAGAGGAATAAAAATTGAGGCATTGGCGAATATCAAACTGATAGTTTCGTCTTTTTTCTCAATCGTTTCTGCGATAATCAAATGATTTGGATTGAGGAATTTCCGGATATATTGATCGTTTTCCTTTAAGAAGGCAATGTTTTCTTTGTCCGTCTGAATAAACAAATCGATTGGTTTAGTCCAAGAAACCTGATAGTCGTTTCTAACGGTTCTGACACCTTTTATAAGTTCAAAGAACCATTCTTTTTCTTCAGTCTCCGGATAAAGCATGCCGTTATTTTTAGGCCAATCGCTAATCATAATCGATAATGAATTTGGCGATAACTTTTGGAATATTTCTTCTGTTACAAAAGGCATGAAAGGGTGAAGTAACTTAATGGTATTTTCCAAGACGTAGATAAGTACTGACTTGGTCGTTACAGTGTCCGACAACTTAGCCATTTCGACATACCAGGAGGCAAAATCGTTCCAAGTGAAATTGTAGATTAATTTAGCGGCTTCACCGAACTCATAGTGATCGAAGAAATAATCGACAGAATCTATCAATCGGTTCAACCTGGTGATAATCCAACGATCCGGGAAGCTGAATTTTTTCGGTTCCAAGATAAGTTCTTTGCCGATTACATCTTCCGTGTTCATGATGGTATAACGGCTGATATTCCAGATTTTATTGATAAAATTCCAGCTTGACAATACTTTTTCTTCTTCGTACCGCAGGTCCTGACCCGGTGAAGAGTTGGTGGTGATGAAATACCTCAAGGCATCAGCGCCATATTGATCGACGACTTCAATCGGGTCGACACCGTTGCCCAAGGATTTTGACATCTTTCTGCCGTCTTTATCGCGAATCAAACCATGGATCAGGCATTCTTTAAAAGGCGTTTGACCGGTAAATTCGATAGCTTGAAAAATCATTCTCGCCACCCAGAAAAAGATAATGTCATAGCCGGTTACCATCACGTCATTTGGATAATAACGCTTAAAATCCGCTGTATTCTCCGGCCATCCCAAGGTCGAGAATGGCCACAAGGCAGAAGAAAACCAGGTATCCAAGACATCTGCGTCTTGAATCCATCCATCCCCGTCAGGATGATTCTCCCCACAGTAAATTTCATCGTTACGGTAATAAACCGGAATTCTATGGCCCCACCAAAGTTGTCGGGAAATGCACCAATCTTCAATGCCTTCCATCCAATTAGTAAAAATCTTTTCGAAGCGTTCCGGAACGAAAGACACCTTAGACTTTTCCAAAGCGTTTTTCGCTAATTGATCCA
>JAQVFZ010000147.1 GCA_028697025.1 Candidatus Izemoplasmatales bacterium
ATAAAAAAGAGAGTTTTTTCAAACTCTCTTATTCGTCATACATCTTTTCGTAGTCATCCATGTATTCGTTGTATTCTTCGTCGTCGAATTCTTCTTCGTCTTCAATGTCGTATGTGAATTCTTCTTCATCTTCTTCACCTAGAGCTTCGTCTTCTTCTTCGAATTCGTCGAATAAAGAGTCATCGTCAGAGAAGTCTTCGCTGAAGTCATCGTCCAATTCTTCGTCGATATCGTCGATATCGTCTTCAAGATCTTCTACATCGTAATCTTTTTCATAGATGTTGTCTTCTTCATCTTCTTCTTCGTCGACTTCAACTTCTTCGTCTTCTTCATCGTAATCTTCGATATCATCGTAAGCAGATAATTCTTCTTCGTAATCCGGGTACTCGTCATAATAAGCACCGTCTTTATCCCATAAATCAATGGCTTGACGACCTTTGATATCCCATTCATCGTCTCCGACATAGATAAACCTAGCTGAAAGAATAAAATCTGCATATACTTGAGAAATCATTTCCATTTTATCGGAATCGGATATTTCTTTTTCTTCAACTATGCGATCATAAATTTCCATGAATGTCATGGCTTTATTATTTTCTTTCAATATCAAGTTAGCCAGTTCCATGATTGACATGTTTTTTCTATCTGTCATTTATAACCATCCAATCTCTATTTTTTTATTGTCATTTATGCTTTACATATTATATAGCAAAGTAAAAAATAAAACAAGTAAGAATTTTTAAAACTTTTTATAGGTGTTCCAAATCGTCTGTGTGGTGCGCAAAATCCTTGCTCAAGACGTTAACAGCCATGTTATTGCAGTGATCGCCGATCCGCTCAATATTGGATAAAATGTCGACATAAAAACCAGCTTCGTTTTCTTCATTGAACTTGTCATTGATACGGTTCAAGTGGTTTCTTCGGTAATCTTTCACCAATTGATCGAGTTCTTCTTCTTTTTTTGTTATTTCTAAAGCCAACTCATGGTTGTCGCTGAAATAACATCTAAGTGCTTTTTCCAGTTGTTCGCGAATGATGGAGAATAAATGCAATAATTCATCTTTGGTTGCTTGATGAAGAATCATTTTTTTCTCTTTGCGTTCCTGGAAGAATTCGAAGAGATTGTCAAAATGATCACCAATACGCTCCAAGTCAGTTATTGTATCTATATTTTTTGCGACTCTTTGAATTTGATTGTCACTTAAATCATTCGCACCAATATCGACTAGGTAATTATGAATCTTGTCATCCATCGAATCGAGCATTTCTTCACATTGTTCGCCTAGTTCGAAGGCTTTATCATCATTCTCAAATGCATAGTTATAGGCAAACTCCAGCATCCCTCTGGCAACGTTACCCATATTCATCATTGCTTTTTTAGCGTTTTCCAATGCTAAATCAGGTGAGGATTTAAGTAGTAATTTATCAAGAACGATTTCATCGATTTCAATCTGATCATGAGCCGGAATGATTTTCGTCACAATCCAAACCATTTGTTTGACAAACCAGAAAAGAATCAAGACTGTAACAATGTTGAAACTGACATGGGCAAGCGAAATGGTCAACTTATTGGTTAAGTAATCCGCACCTACAATGCTTTCCGATAACCAAGTAATGAATTTTGTATATGGATTAAGCAATATTAAAAATAATATTGTACCAAAGGCATTAAATAATACGTGGACCAAAGCGGTTCTTTTGGCACTTGAACTTCCACCTACTGAAGCCATTATGGAAGTAACGGTTGTACCGATATTATCACCTAAGACAATAGCGATTGCACCTATCAAAGGCACGCCGCCAGTTGAATATAATTGTTGGAGAATACCGATTGTCGCAGAAGATGATTGAATGATGGCAGTGGTGATAACACCAACGATAACCCCAAGAATCGGTGATTCGCCAACATTTTGCAATACTTGGGCAAAAGCCGGAAGTTGAACCAATTGTTTAAGGGCAGTTCCCATGGTATCAAGGCCAAAGAATAACATACCGAATCCAAACAACACTCTGCCGAAATGTTGAATTTTCTTTCTTTTAATAAAGAAGATAAGAAATGCTCCAACAAACATGATTGGCATAACATACCCACCAATATTCAAACTTATGATAAGTGAGGTGATGGTGGTACCGATATTGGCCCCGAAAATCACTCCAACAGCCTGAGGTAGCGTCATTAATCCCGCCCTGACCAAGCCAACAACCAAAGCCGTAGTGGCACTTGATGATTGAATGATGGCGGTGAGTAAAATACCAACTAAAATACCTTTAAGCGGTGTGTTAGTTGTTTTCTCCAAAAATAATTTTAGTTTTGAACCAGCGATTTTCTTCAGGGCGTCACTCATTAAGTTGATTCCATAAAGGAAAATTCCCAGTCCACCAACAATTTCAAAAATAGTTACTTTCCAATCGATGTCAGCTAAAAACATAAATGGCATATTTTACTCCTGATCAGATAGATTTAAAACCGAACTTATTATATCAAATCAGTTAAAAAATACAAGAAAATATTATGCATTAATCAAACTAGTTTTATAATTTCTCACTAACTCGTCTGCATCTTTCAATAACTCGTCAGTTTTGTCCCAGGTTCCAAGGTTAGCGCCACAAGCTAAAGCGTGTCCGCCACCGTCATATTTATTGGCCAATTCATTGATAGCCGGGCCCTTGGAACGTAGTCTGGCTCTGACAATATTATTTTCATATTCAGCGAATAAAATCCAGACTGGACAATCTTCCAAAGTGGAAAGTTCATTTACCAAAGACGTGGCTTCTTCCAATGAAACGTCAAATCTTTCGATTACGTCAGGTGTCATCTTGATATAAGCAACGCCATTTTCAGTTTTCTGGAAATTCAAAAGGACATAGCCTTGAAGTTTCATCAAATTTTCCGATTTTACACTCAATCGACTCAAGACATCGACAAAATCCAAACCAAATTGCAATAGATGAGCTACAGCAATAAAGGTATCGGCGTTAACGGAACGAAAACG
>JAQVFZ010000148.1 GCA_028697025.1 Candidatus Izemoplasmatales bacterium
CGGGCGATATATTGCCCAAAAGCGAATTATTCCATCTCAACAACGCTTCAACACCGGTGAATGAGTTTCGTTTTATATCTTTTTGGATTTGGTATAATAAGTAAAATTCATCGAAATTAAATCCGTGATCCAGTTGTGCATAAATATCTTTTTCTCTTTTTATTATCTTTTTTATTTCATCTGAATAAATTAAATGCTTAATATTTTTTCTGGTCTTTGACATCTGTAAGGCAATAAATGCATTCTCGATAATATCAGCTTTAGTTATCGTTTTGTTATCTGCCAAGGCGATGCCAAAATTGTATTCCAAGTCCGAGTTGATGTTTGGTTGATGTTTGTATTTATCAATCAAATTATCGATGAAATCAATAGTATCCTGTAAAGTTTCTTCGATAATTTCTAAAGAAACATAGATCATCACATAACTTTCTTTTGGTACGGCAATCTTGAATTTTGGCCCAAGATTGGACTACAAGAAATCCGCAAAAGCATAGGGGCTACCACTATTTTTAGTTAAACTAGTGAAAAGTTTTCGATTTTTTTCGTTGAAAGTTCTAATAACCATGACTGCAGATTTATTAACTTTCAATTCCTCATTTTCAAAAGCTTTGGCAAATAGTTTATAAGTTTCAATTGCATCGAAGTTTGAGGCAAATGCTAGCGATTCGACTTCAACTTGAGGCGATGAATATATTGCCAAAAAGTGTTTGATATTGCCGTTAGAGTTAGTTTCTGGTTTTATTCGTAAGTGTTTCAAAACATAAATACCTTTATTGTTAATATTCCAAACATTCTTGGAAAATACCTGTTTGGATTTCATCACAGCTCCTTTAATGCCAAAATTCAGGTTACCAAGAACTTTACTTGGTTTTTGACCTTTTATCTTATCCAGCTTATAACCGTAAATATCCTCAAAAGCTTCGTTTGTATAGGTTATTTCTCCTTTTTCGTTAGTAATTAATACACCATCGTTATTCTTGTCTGATAGATACATATTGGCATTCAGTAAGATTCTATCGTCACCTTTACTCTTTAACAACCAACCAAAAATATATATGATGATGAACGATAAAGCATTTACAAAGTAGATAAGGAATGGATTTCTGACAGCAAAACCGCCGTATTCTTTGAAAACTTGATCAAAATCCACGACAGCGAAAATTTCATAAAAATTATCAGAGTTATAAACCTCAATGTTGGATATGCCTGAGAGATTGACGAAGCTTCGGATGATTGAATCGCCATAAATTTCCAAATTATCATAAAATTCATTGTCTACAGTGTCTCCCAATCCCAAAGCCTCATTAAAACCAGCGGTAATACCCCAAACACTGTTTTGATTTATTACCCCTAACTCAACAAATTCAGATTCACCGCTAACATAAGTTTCAAAGACGGATAGAAGATAATTTGCATCATAATCAAGAACTATATAACCACTTTTAACCCCTTCATTGTCAAAAACGCTGACAATAAGAGTTGTAATTGGCTTAGTTACGGTGATATTGTTGATAATTTCGGTTTCCATATATAACGGAACTATATATAATTTTTTGTCAGTAATCGTGCCAATATGATCAAAATAACTTTCTTCAGACCTTGATGATAGTTCAGCAGTTGGGATAATCGTCAATTCTTGATTGATCCGACTTAGCAAGATCAATTGATCACCATCCAAATTCAGAAATTCCACACTGGAGAATTGTGGCTTGTTATTGGTAATACGATAAAATAACTGCTCTACACCATCAAGATTCACTTCTTCTGGATTTTCCAAATAAAACTGCATTTCGTCAGCATCGCTCATCACTTGCATATCAGTGTATGTGTTTGTCAAAGCATTGGAAATGATAAAATCAATGATATTTATCTTTTCATTAGCTAAAGAAACCTGCTGAGACTCAAGTGTTGCTTTTTCAGCGTTTACAACCGAAAAATAGCTCCAGTTCACCAGCGCTAGAATTGGAACGATTACAAGCGACAACCATCCATAGTGGTTGAATGTCGAAGATACGTGACGCCAAAATTTTGTTAGAAAAGATTTCATTGAAATCACCTTTGATGTTCACTATTAATATTTATTATATCATAATAAAAAACACATTTTCCATATTCACGCTAAAAGAATTCCAATAATTAGAATTATTGTTCGTATTTTTTAAAATGAGGACAAAAAAATACTCATTCTTGTCCTATTTGTTAAGGGTTTAGGAATGAGTAAATTTTTCAAAATTTTTATTAACCTATGAAATTGATTGTAATCTTGACGGGGTTATGGTCGCTATAGACAAAATTCTCATCAAGGGTTTCAACCGTGTCAATATTGAGATTATTGGAAACGATGAAGCCATCAATTAAGTAATACTGATTATTATCGTGATTTTCCGTATCATAAGCTTGATGCAAAAGTCTACAACTCGGTGTTGTTATGTCAACGCCAAAACTAAAGTCGTTTTCCTCGAACCAAACACCGTCCATAGGAAATGCTTGCCAAAACTCATCATTTTTTAATTCAAACAGATATTCGAAATCACTTTCGCCATTTTCTATTATTGCTTGAGGGAAAGTTTGATTGAAATCTCCCCCAACGATAACGTAATTTCCCTTATCATACTCTTCAAGCATCAAAGTTTTTAAAGCTTCCATCTCTTCCAGTCTCATTGTGCCATCATCATAAGCGGACAAATGGACATTGATAACAGTGAGATATTTGTCGCTATCCTTGATGGGATACTTGGTAATCATCATTGCTCTTTTCAGGTTTGCAAGGCTAATTGGCCAATTAAAACTTCCAGGGAGTTGATGTCTTTGTGCTGATTCACCATAAAAATTGCTGAATGTCACTATTCCTGAGTTGACTTTACCCATCATCTGCAAAGGATTGGTATATGGGAAAGGAACGAATATACAGCGGTAATTGTAAGCTAAAACTGAACTCATTTCCAAAAATGTATTGAAA
>JAQVFZ010000149.1 GCA_028697025.1 Candidatus Izemoplasmatales bacterium
CTACCAAAAGCTAAATCCCAAAACTACGAAGGATTGGAGTTGATCAGACCGATGTATCTGATCAAGGAAAATGATGTAGAAAGATTTATAAAATACCATCAGTTTACCATCAATCCACGCGGTTGTTTATTTCAAGAAAGAAATGTTGACTCCAAAAGAAAAGAAATGAAAAAATTAATTACCGATTTAAGAAAAATCTATAAGAATATCGATATCAATATTTTCCGTTCTGCAGAGAATGTCAACTTATCTAGCATCTTGGGATATTATGAAGACGATAAGGAAAGAACTAGTTTCTTGGACGAATATTAATTAGAGCGACGCATATCTTGCGTCGCTCTTCACTATAAGGTTTCACATGAAACATTATTTTCCTAAACAAAATTTAGAGAATAAAGTGGATATTAAATCGTCATTGGAATTTTCACCGGTAATCTCACCCAAACTACTCCAAGCCTTCCTCAAATCGATTTCAACCATGTCAATAGGAACTTGATTCATGGCAGATTCTAAGGCTTGTGTCAACGCCAGTTTGGTTTCTTCGAGTTTTCCAATATGTCTGGTGTTGGAAATGATAGTATAGTCTTCACTCAATAATTTGTCGTCAATAAACAATTTTTTCACTTCATTTGCCAAGGCATCGATACCGATGTTATTCTTGGCTGAGATGTTGACGAGATGTTCTTCACCTAAACTGATTTTTGAACCCAAATCGATTTTATTGCCAATAATTATTCTCGGCTTATCTTTAGTTAGTGCCAGAAGTTCAAGATCCAGTTCGGTCAAATTGGATGATTGATCCAACACAAGCAGAATCAGATCAGCCCCAGCAATAGCTTTTTTAGTTTTATCGATACCGATTTTTTCTACCAAATCTTCAGTCATTCTGATGCCTGCAGTATCAATGAGCTTTAACAACACGCCATCAAGATTCAATTCGGCTTCAATCAAATCTCTGGTAGTTCCTGAGATTTCAGTAACAATGGCTTTATCTTCTTTTAATAAGGTATTGAGCAAACTGGATTTTCCCACATTGGGTTTACCGACAATGACAGTCCTTATACCGTCTCTGATGACTTGACCGGTATTTGCTTCTTCAAGAATCTTTTCAATTTTTGACAATAATATTTTTATATTGGGAACGATAATATCGTTTGTCATTTCAATGACATCGTCATATTCGGGGTAATCAATATTGACTTCTATATTCGCCACAATATCTAAAACTTCATTCTGTAAACCTTCAACCAATTTCAAAACGTCTCCATTCAACTGGGAGTTAGCTATTTTCAACTGATTACTGGTTTTGGCATTGACTAAATCCATAATGCTTTCAGCACCAGTCAAATCCAATCTGCCATTTAAGTAAGCTCTTTTTGTGAATTCTCCGTTTTCCGCCAGTCTCGCTCCATGAGCAATAAGTTGTTTAACAATCTCGTTAGCGATAAAATTACCGCCATGGCAAGTGATTTCAACTACATCTTCAGCAGTAAAGGTTTTAGGAGCTCTAAAAATCGAGACTAAAACTTCATCAATTTGATTTTTGCCATCATGAATAAAACCGTAGTGCACGGTATGCGATTTCTGTTTTGTAAGTCTTGGGCCTTTAAATATTTCTTGGACAATATTAAAACTTTCATCTCCTGAAACGCGAATCAAGTTTATGGCACTGGTGCCGTTAGCAGTAGTCTTTGCGACGATTGTATCGTAAATCATAATTATCACCACCAATATTTTATCATATTTTCCAAAAATAATGTATAATATAACAAAGGTGATAAAAATGAGAAAATTCAGAAAACCATTCAAATTTTATATATTGATGTTTGTAATTTTATCTTTAGCTGTAGCTGGTTATTCTTTATATAAAATCCTGAAAGACGGAACGCCAGTATCAGATCTAAGCAGCCTTTGGGTCTTGCCTTTAATATTTATTGTTATCTATATGGGAAGCGATATGCTTCTTGATAAAATATTCAACAAGAAAAAGCAAATAAATTATGAAGAAAAATTTGTTGAAGAAATCGCTAAGCGCATGAGAGAAAGCAATGATTTTCTGGTTGAAGATTATCGCAGGTTACAAATAAACCCCAAATTTCAAGAAACACTCAAAATAGGTTATCAAATCTATCTTAATGGTGAGAATGAAATCTATAACATTGACAAAATCGAAAGAAAATTCAAGAAGGGAACTATTGAATTTAAAGCGATTGGCTATGTCTTGGATTACATAAGAGAATCTCAAAAAACGATGGAATAAACACTCTTTTTAAGGTATAATAGAACTGGTTAAAATTTAAGTTTTGGAGGCACCGTCATGAGTTATAAAGCTTTATACAGAACGTATCGCCCAAAGGATTTCAATGAAGTTGCCGGGCAAAAACATATTACTCAGACCTTAAAGAATGCATTGGCTAACGATAAAGTTGCTCATGCATATTTATTCAGTGGTCCTCGAGGAACTGGCAAAACTTCAATCGCAAAGATTTTGGCAAAAGCGGTAAACTGTATCGAAGCTCCAGTAGATAATCCATGCAATGTCTGTGAAAATTGTCTGGGGATTCAAGACGGGACGATCAGTGATGTAATTGAAATCGACGCTGCCAGCAATAATGGCGTCGATGAAATCAGAGAGCTGAGGGACAAAGTTAAATATCTGCCTGGATATGTTAAATATAAAGTTTACATCATCGATGAAGTCCACATGCTTTCGCAAGGCGCATTCAATGCGCTACTAAAGACTTTGGAAGAACCGCCAGCACATGTTATCTTTATTCTCCGTACAACTGAACTGCAAAAAGTCTTGCCGACAATTCAATCCCGTTGTCAACGTTTTGACTTCAAAGCCATTAGTACCGTCGACATCATTGAAAAATTAAAAGAGATCATTGCACA
>JAQVFZ010000025.1 GCA_028697025.1 Candidatus Izemoplasmatales bacterium
AAGAAGACATCAAAGCGGAATATGATAAAGGCACATTGAAGGTTTTCGTACCTAAAGAAGGCACTAACGTCAAAGAAAAGAAGTATATTGCAATTGAATAATTTTTACAATGAATGGCTCCTCACTGATTGAGGAGCTTTTCTTTTGGAAAAACTTCAAATGAGAGTAATTTTCTCGATATTTTTATGTTATAATTTTATCAAGGTGATATTGATGGATTTCATAAGAAAAATAGATAGCGATTCACTATTGCTTGCGAGCAATAATGATAAACTAAAGATGCTTGACTTTCTAAGCAAAGAAGCTTTATTCTTGAAGCTTAATTTTTTTAATTCCGAACAGTCTTTCAATAAATTTGACAAAACTTATGCTTTTTTCCTAAAAAGCCATTTTAAGATTGAACCGAATTTAAGCGATCGCTTCAAGAAATATTTTGATTATATCGATATCGATAAGGTTTATGGCAATCAAAAAATCGAATATTTGAAAACTATCAAGAAAGCTTTGCTCGACAATGATTTGTTAAGTGATAACAATCAGAAATATTCAATCATATATCAAGTAAATGATGCTTATGCACCAAGCTTTATTAAGGGTAAAATCGAAAAAGTTTATCTTGATCAAACAACGCTAGAACCTTGTCATCTAACTATCTGCAAAGATCAAAAATCACAAGTCTTCTATGTTTTTGAGAAGGTAGTTGAATTGCTAGAAATGGGCGTTTCCATTAACTCAATAAATATCTTGAACTCAAGCGACGAGGACGACATGCAACTGACAAAATTATTCAAGGACGCAAAGATTCCTTATAACTTGATGAAAAGAAACGGTCTTTATGACTACGCAAATGTAATAGAATTTGAACGGATTTTGCTTAGTCAAGGTTTTGACCAAGCCAAAGACTATTTAGATAACCTTCCCGATGATGAAATCAAGCGCAATCTAATCAGGATTTTCAATGCATTTTCCAGCGGTCTTATCAAAGAAAACCCTGATGTCTTCATCCATGAGATAAAGAAAATAAGAACCAGCAATCAACGAATAAAAGAAGCACTAATGATTTCCTCCTTCGACGATTTTATCTATCGCGAGCACGAGCATTATCTTTTAATGAATTATTATGAGGACAGTTTTCCTAAAGTCCATCTTGATAATGATTATTTAAGCGATAGTGAAGTAAGTTTAATCGATTATCCGACTTCTACCATGTACAACCACATGTTGCGAAACAAGATAACTTGTAAACTGAATCAAATCGTCAATCTTTATATTTCCTACCCGAAAGTAATAATCGAAGATACTTTACCTTCAAGAATAAGTCTAAAGAGACCGGTTATTAAAAATGAATACGATTATGTCATCAAGGACAAGACCTACTTGAAAGATCTGGCTTTTTTGGATTATGCCAAAAAACGCCACGACTATCTGAACTTTAATTTGCAATCACAAGACCTAAATGTTCTACATAATAGTTTCTATCAGGATTATCAGCTTTATATTCCTTACTTTAGCGGTATTGACAAGACCGATTTAGAGCGTTTGATTACAGAAAACAATACTTTATCGGCGTACAAAATGGAAACATATAACTTATGTCCTTTTCGCTATTATTTGAGCTATCTCCTGAAGTTTGACAGTTTCAAAGGCAATGTTTTTACTTATATCGGTAATGTAATCCATAAGATGATTGAAGAAAAAACCAGATTCGGTAATTATGATTTGGATAAAATAATGACGGAGTTCATTTTCCCGCCGGAAGAAATCTATAAATTTCCGATTTTTAAGGAAATATTGACAGAAAACATTAGGATTATTGAAGGTGTAATAACAGATTTTGAAAACTCAACAGCTTTTAAAAAAGCTTTGGTCGAAGAAAAGATAAACTTACCAATCGATGACAATTTTAAGTTAACCGGTCGAATCGACAAGATTTTGATTGATGAAGTTTATAATTATTTTCTTGTCATCGATTATAAGTACGGCGATGAAAACTACAACCCTTCAGACAGTGAAAAAGACTATGATTTACAGTTACCGCTATATTTAATGGCTTTCAATAAGCAGAATCCCAAGCTTAAACCGGCAGGAATGCTTTATCAGAAGACCTCATTGGCAAAGGAAACAAGAGGTACGGAAGCAAGTTACAAAATGAAAGGCATTGTCATCGATCTTTTGAGCGTCATCGAACGAATCGATCCGACAATGGAAAAGATTGTCGGAATCAAGTTGAACAAAGACGGCTCTTTACCTAAGAATTCGCGAAGTTTTGTCAGTGTTCAAAAGCTGAATGACATCTTGCAGGAAACTGAAAATAGAATTAAAACAGTTGCTAGAAGAGTTGGTTCTGGCGATTTCACGATTAAACCGATTCTTTATGATATCGATCAACAGACAAAAGAAAGCGTATCTTGCAAGTACTGCAAGTATTTTTCAATCTGCTATTCAAAAAACAAGATTCTGGGTGGTGAATGATATGGGATATACAATAAATCAAAAAAAAGCCATCCATACCAATGGCACCAATATTTTGGTATCCGCAAGTGCGGGTTCGGGGAAAACCGGTGTATTGAAAGAAAGAGTAATTCAAAAATTGAAGGACGGCATCGATATCGATCAGTTGATTGTCTTGACCTTTACCGAAGCGGCAGCTTCGGAAATGAAATCAAGAATCATCAAAGAAATCAATAACCAAAACCTGACTTCCCAAATCGAAAAAATCGATAATGCCATCATCTCTACTTTTGATGCTTTTACTTTAAGATTGGTCAAGGAATACCATTATCTGTTGGGACTTGACAACGATATTGATATTGCCGATGCGATAATTGTCAAAGCTAGGAAAAAAACAATAATCGAAGAAGTGATAAAAAAATATTATCTTAGGAACGAAAGCGACTTCAATATCATCGTCAAACGTTATTTTTCCGGTTCCGACAAATGGTTGTACGATGCGGTTTATGATTTAGGCGAAGCCTTAAGAAAAACACCAGATTTCCTTGAATTATTGGCAAATTATGACGAGATCTATCTTAGTGACAGCTTTATCGAAAATCAGGTAAAAGCATATGTTCTGTCGCTACAAGAGGGAATTCTTAAGCTTTATGATGATTTCTTTTTACGGTATCTCGGTGATGGCGGAGCGGTTTTAAGCGATTACCTTAACTATTATGAAGAAGTCGATCGTTATTTAAATTACTTAAAGGTACAGACTGACCCCAAAAAACTGTTTAATTATTTGAAGACCTCCGCTTTACCGCCAAAACCAAGAAAAAGCGAATGTGAAAAACCGGAAATCGTTGTCTTGATTGAAAATATCAAAAAAGAATTCAAAAGTATGTTTGTCGAAGATTATGATGATTTTCGCCTTAATTTCGAGTTCTCAGTTCCAGCTATATCGCTTATTAAGAAGATAGTCGAAGAGTATTTACGCGAATATGAGATATGCAAGGTCAAGGAGAAGTTGTTTTCCTTTGAAGATATCATGTACTTGGCAATCAGACTCTTCAAAGATTTTAAGGATGTAAGATCCAAGTTCAAGGAAACCATCAAAGAAATCCTTGTCGACGAATATCAAGATACCAATGACCTGCAAGATGAATTTATCAGTTTATTGGCCAATGACAATATCTTCATGGTCGGAGACGTCAAACAATCGATATATCGTTTTCGTGACGCAAATCCTAAAAACTTCATGAGAATATATGAAGAATACTCTAGAAATAATGGCGGTATAGCCATATTTTTGCAAGAAAATTTCCGTTCCAACCGGTTTGTCTTGGATTCGATAAATCGAGTTTTTACGAAAGTGATGACCAATGATACTGGCGGCGTCAATTATCAAGACGAACAAGTATTGCTTACCGGATTCGCCGATGATTTTCCTTTACATCAAAAAGAAGCTCTAGATATTAGATTGTATGAATCGGAGAAGATAGCAGAAGATTACCCGAACCTAAAAAAACCGGAAATTGAAGCACATCTTCTAGCTCAAAACATTTTAGAAAAGATTAAAGAAAAAACCTTGATCTACGATATGGGAGCAAAAGTAAAAAGAGAACTCAAATTCTCTGATTTTACGATCTTGGTCGCTCACAAAGGCGATTTCTTGAAGACTGCCCAAATTATCTCCGAATACAATATTCCGATTGACATCTATGACGACGAACCATTCACCTCTTCGGACGAAATCAATTTCTTGTTTCAATATTTGCAATTGATCAACGCTTTTAAAGATTCGGAAAGTTTTAAATCCGACTTCAAGACCTCGCTCTATGCAGTCGCAAGATCATTCGTTTACAAGATTAAAGATCAAGAGATATCCAAGTTTTTCATCAATGAAAAATGCGATGATATTGCCGATTTGAAGAAGTTGAACGCATATCCTTCACTTAAGAAAATCTACGAAGACATAACATTTGTTATTGTGAATTATTGGGATTTGCCAATCTATAAATTGGTTGAATCAGTCTATGACTTAACCAATATCTATCGAAAAATCGCTGATTTGGACAACCCTCAGAACAAAGAGGAAAAATTGGACTTTTTCTTGATGAAAGTCAAGAGTTTTAAAGGTTATACTTTTAATGATTTGATTCAATATCTCAAACTTGTCATTGATTCTGAAGATTTGGATATTCAATATTCGCAGGAAAAGAAATCGGTAAATGCGGTAAAACTAATGTCGATGCATAAATCAAAAGGATTGCAGTTTCCTGTGGTATATCTTATTGGTTTATATAAGAAATTCATCAATAAGGAAAATAAATCGCCTTTCATTTTCAACAAGGAATATGGTATCTTGACAAAATCGTACGAGGCAGGTTTCTATCCGAACTTTCTGCAAAAACTGTTTTTCAATACGGTGGACAGAGAAAATCTATCGGAAAGAATCAGACTCTTGTATGTCGCAATGACCAGAGCTGTAAATCGCTTGGTCTTGATCAGCGATTATGATGAAAAACTGATTGAGAAAAACAAAACCGATTTCAACAGTTTCAAAGATATAATCTATCGAACCTATGGTATCTCCTATGATATGGTCGAGGAACTTGTCATTGATGAAAAAATAGTCCATCAGCCAAAACTCGAGATAAGCGAAGAATGTTTGCGATTCGATAGCTTTAATTTCAATCAGGAGAAGTTGGACAAGATTGGTTATTCCAAAAAAATGACTGTTTTATTCGAGGATGAAGTCAAATCGGCAGTTGAGCTGGGGATAAAATATCACGCGCTGTTGGAAAAGATCGATTATCATAACCTTCAAGAATCGATTGTTGACTTCCCTGGCAAATTAAAAAGAGCTATTGAGTGTTTGTTTGAGACCAAAATTATCAAGGAATTGAAGAATCCGGAGTTCTTCAAAGAATACGAGTTCTATCAAGAAAAAGACGAGTTGACCTATAATGGCATCATCGATTTGTTGATTGTCGACGATGAAAAAGTCATTTGCCTGGATTTTAAACTCAAGAATATCGAAGATCCGGCTTATGAATTGCAGCTAAGGGGATATTATAATTATTTGCATGACAAATTGGATAAACCGATAAAATTATTTCTCTATTCTCTTATGGATTGCAGTTTGAAAGAAATAGTTTTATGATATACTTAATAGTAAAGAAAGAAGTGGATGATAATGGCAAAAATTGAGTTGTTTGACAAGGCGAAAGAAGCATTTTTGGCGAAGAATTATCGCGATGCTTTTGCATTGTTAAAACGGTTGGCACCTTCTTCGCCGGAAGCCGCCTATTATCTGGGTTTGATGTATTATCAAGGGCTTAACACGGCAATTGATGATAATTTGGCGTTTTTGAACTTTCGTTTGGCATGGGAAGGTTTGCATGAAGAGGGCATCTATATGCTCGGGAGAATGTATGAAGAGGGCCGAGGCGTCGACAGAAATTATGAACAAGCCTTTAAACTGTATCAAGCGGCTCATAATAGTGACAATGCCAAACTAAGAATGGCTAACTTCTATGAGTACGGCAAGTTTGTCGAAAAATCATTGACTAACGCTATCAAGATTTATAACGAACTTCAGAAGAAAGACAATGCCTTTGCCATGTATAAAATCGGCAGTTTTTATTTCAATGGCGATGGATTGAAAAAAGATCTGAACAATGCTTACAAATGGTTGAACAAAGCGCTATTGGCAGGCTCTACTGAAGCGATGAATCATTTCCGGATTATCGGTACCAAGAGCAAGAACGACATAAGAACCACCCAAGAAGTATATCAAGCGGGTAAGGCTTTGGTCGATAAAGGTTTTATTGAAGAAGCATGGCCGTATTTGGAAGCCTCGGCCAGTGAAAAATATCTGCCGGCCATCATTACGATGCATGATGTTTATAAACTTGGTTTAGGCGTTGAAAAAGATCTTTTCAAAGCTTTCCAAATCTTGAAGAAATACGAAAGTTATGACGAAGCCCAAATTTACTTTCTGATTGGTAAGATTTACGAGTATGGCGAAGGCGTCGATTCTTCCTATGTTTTGGCAGCCAGGTATTATGAACTTGGCGCTTTATCCAGTCATGAAGCTTCAATCAAGGCTTTGAAAGAGATTAGGGGGTATTGATAAATGGTAAATTTAATGACGCCAAAAGAACTTAATGATGTCGGCGATCAATATTTTTACGGTCAAGGCGTCGATAAGAATATTGAAGTAGCCTTCACTTATTATAAACGAGCTGCAGATCAAAACAATCCAATCGGACTATTCAATGTCGGAAAATATTTTTTGGCAAAAAACAATGTCAAAGACGCTTTCAATTATTATCTAAAGAGCGCTGAGGCCGGGTATGGTTTGGCCTACGTCAAATTGTCGGAGATGAATTTGCATGGACAAGGCGTCAAGAAGAATAAGAAAAAAGCCTTCAAGATGCTCGAAGAAGCGGTAAAGTCGCAAGAAATCGAAAGTTATCACTTATTGGGTAAATATTATCTTCATGGCATTGGCACTAGCAAGAACGAAGATAAAGCCAAGTCAATGTTTGAACTATCAGCACAGAACAACAATTCCGAAGGCATGTTTCTGTTAGGTAAGTTGTTGCTGGAAGGCAAATCAATCAAAAATGATTTTGAATCAGCCTTTTTCTACTTGGATAAAGCCGCCGTCAACAAAAATATCAACGCCATAAATCATCTTAAGGATTTATATAACGAACCTCATCCGTACTTGAAAAAGAAGTCTGACTTGTATCGCAAGGAAATGTGGTTTTATTATGACGAATTATTGGCTTCGCTGGATGATGTGGGCGCTTTGACAAGAACCGGCTATGCGTATTATTATGGTAATGAAATTGTCAAAATCAATTTTGAGAAATCAGTTAAATATTTCAAGATACTTCATGGTTTAGACGAGGTTGACGGGTATTTCGGCATGGGCATAAGTTTCATGTACGGTCAAGGCGTCGTTTTGGATTATGAAAGAGCAAGAGATTATTTGGTGATAGCGGCTAACCGCAATCATCCAAAAGCCAAGAACGCTCTTGGGGACATGTACCGGTTGGGTAAGGGCGTAGAAGTTGATTATGCTAAAGCCAGGGATTTTTATTTGGAAGCGGCCAAGAGCAATGACCAGGACGCTTTGATAAATCTAGGTTTATTGCATTACCGCAAACAGATCAAGAATGCAACTGATGTTTTGGCTTTGCAATTTATGACCAAGGCAGCGGAGATGAACAATTCAGGTGCATTTTATTGGCTGGGTATTTTTTACGATAAGGCAATCGGTACTGAACGTTCAATCGATTTGGCGAAAAAAAATTTTGAAAAAGCCATATCTTTGGGTAATGTCGGCGCCAAATATAAATTAGCGCAATTAATTTATGATGAGACAAATCGCGACAAGGCGGGCAGAAGAAAGATTGAGAAGAACTTCAATATTATCAAAGAGCTATTGGTCGATTACATCAACAATCCTCTGAGTCAAGATGTAAATGTCCTTTATTCTTTGTATTTGTTGGGAGAAATGTACGGCAATCCTGCCTTCGGCGAATCGTCGCCGAAAGTTTCACGCTACTACTTTGAATCGGCTGCGGAGAGAAATTTTGCCAAAGCCATGGTCAGGATGTACGAGATTTTGACGACAAGAGAACCTAAAAGAGCTCTTTTTTGGTTGAAGAAAGCCAGTGAAAAACCAGCTGATGGCGAAGGACTTTACCTTTTGGCAAAAGTCTATGACGAGGGCTTACTAGGGCAGTCGAAAGACTTTGTCAAAGCCCAGGAGTACTACCGAAAAGCCGCAGAGTTCAATTATCAACCGGCAATTGTGAAACTCACGATGCAAAAATAAAGAAGCGATTACAGACAAATAGTCTGTAATTTTCTTTTATAACATTGTAATTATGGCGCAATTAAAGTAAAATAATTTTAACGGAGGAGGAGATTATATGACAAGGTTTTTAGCAGCTAGTGATGTAATGACAGTCAAGGAAGCCTGGTGGATGTATTTGTTGGGCGGATTAGTTACGCTCTTCATCATCGCCGGTTCCTTGTTTTTTGCGTATAAGGCCTATAAAAGGGCAAAAGAACTGGAAATGCCCAAGGAAAATTTAAAGAAAACCATCATTTCCAGCGTTAGTTTTTCGATTCTGCCTTCAATCGGTATCTTTATTGGTGTTATTACGATGGCGGGATTGCTTGGCGTTCCGCTGCCTTGGATTAGGTTATCCGTACTTGGAGCTTTGCATTATGAACTGATGGCTGTCAGCGTCGCAGCCGAAGGCGTTACCGTCAGCGCTTTGACGGTGGAAAATTTCGTGACAATAGCCTTCGTCATGACGATAGCCATTATCTGGGGCGCGATATTTGCTTTATTCTTCTTCAAGAAGTATCAAGAAAAAGTAATTGACAAAGTCAAACCGAATGATAAGAAATCATTTGCGAATTTAATCTTTCAGTCAGTTTTTATCGGGATGATCGCCGCTTATTTTGGCGATGCTTTTGCAAAGATGATCAATTATGAAGTCAGAGAAGTAGTTGATGGAGCTTATACCGGAGTGATTTTGGATCGGACGACCTTCGTTCCTTTGATCGTCTTTGTATCTTCCTTTATTTTTATGGCCTTTTTTGATTATCTTGTCACCAAGAAAAATCAAAAATGGCTGGAAAACTTCCAATTGTCCTTATCGATGATTTTAGGTATGGCCATTGCGGTATTCTTAGGCATGGGAGGTATCTACTGATGAAGGATTATCGGGCAAGGATGCATTTTTACGGACGAATATTTACGGTATTGGGTATTGCGGTAATGTTTTTGGTGCCTTTTATTATCTGGGCCGTTACCGGAGTCGGACCAAACGTTGAACAGTTGCTAGTTGGGGTCGTGGCTTTATCAGTTTTATATTTACCGGGAGGCATCATTGAAGTCTTGACCTATGGACCAATTCTTGGGACTAGCGGTACTTATTTAGCTTTTATTACCGGTAACCTGATTAATCTCAAGATACCTTGCGTAATGAACGCAAGAGAATTGGTCGGTACTGAAATCAATACGGAGGAAAACGAAATCGTATCGACGATAGCTGTCGCCTTCTCCTCAATTACAACCGTCATTATCATGACACTAGGGGTGATAATGTTGATTCCTTTAAGGCCAATTTTGAATTCGCCGGTACTCGCTCCCGCTTTCAATTGGGTTGTGTCCGCTTTGTTTGGAGCCTTGGGATATAAATATTTCAAACATCACCTGAAACTAGTGGTTGCCCCTTTGGTTGTCGTTATTGTTTTGAGTATATTGATGCCGACTTTTGTTTATGGCAATATTGTGATTGTCATCTTGATTGAGGCTTTGATTACGATTTTATTTGCGAGAATTCTCTGGAAAAAGAATCTTCTCTAAAAGGAGGAATTCATAATGGATTATGTCTTATATGCCTTACTGGGATTTTTAGGAATTATAGTTCTCTTATTGTTGATAGCTTTAGTCAAGACAATTTTGATGAAAAAACCAGCATTAAAAAAGGAAATCGAAATTGACTATAATAATGCTCGGGAATACGCCGAAAAGTTTAAGGAAATGATTAAAGTCAAAACCATATCCTATAATGAGAATGATAATAACGCAATGCCCTTTCAAGTTCTCAAAACCAAGATGAAAGAGTTGTTTCCTTTGGTTTTTAAGACCATGGAAATAAAAGAATTCAAGGGCGAATCCTTGATACTTAAATGGAAGGGAAGAAGCCAAGAAAAACCCATCGTCCTGATGAGTCATATCGATGTCGTCCCAACTGTTGATAGCCAGTGGGATTATGACCCCTTTGGCGGCGAAATTGTCGGAGATGAAATTATCGGTCGAGGAACACTTGATACCAAGTCGACCGTATTTGCTTTTTATCAGGCTTGTGAAGAATTGATTCAGTCAGGTTATGTTCCTGAACATGATATTTATCTGGCATCCTCTACGGATGAGGAAACCTCTGGTTTTGGGGCAAGTTTAACGGTTAATTGGTTGAAGGAAAACGGAGTTAAAGCCTTTTTGGTAGTTGATGAAGGTGGTACGGTTTTAAGCAATGCTCTACCGTCAATGACCCAACCGATGGCGGTTGTCGGTATTCTCGAAAAAGGGTATGTCGACATCAAACTCACTGCCAGATCCCATGGCGGACACTCATCGACTCCACCAAAGAATACACCGATTGCCAGACTTTCAAAAATGATTTGCGAAATTGAAAACCATTTTCCGATGAAAACCAAAATGATAAAGGAAGTTGAAACACTCTTTACCAATGCCAGTTATGGCATGAGAGGTATCTTCAAGTACCTTTTCGGAAATTTATGGTTATTCAAGGGGTTACTAACAAAAGTACTACCAAAAATCAATCCTTTCGGCAGAGCGCTTTTGTCAACGACCATTGCCTTTACGATGATGAAGGGATCTGATGCGGAGAATGTTATTCCCGCCGAAGCTTGGGTTATTGCCAACCTGAGAACTCATCCTATTCAGGGAGTGGACGATAGCTTCAAGGTTATTGAAAAGATTGCCAAGAAGTACGATATCAAGGCAGAAATAACTTCTAGAAGAGAAACCTCAAGCATTGTAGATATCAACAATCCGGGATATAAGTATTTGGAGATGATAATTAATAGAGTATTTCCCGATGCAATAGTTTCACCTTATGTAATGCTTGGCGGAACTGACTGCCGGTTTTATTCCGAAGTCAGTGACGCTGCTTTAAGGTTTTCACCTGTCAGAATGGATAACGACGAGTTGAAGAAAATGCACGGCAACAACGAATCGATAAAAATAAACGCTCTGGTAGAAGCTAAAGTTTTCTATCAAGAATTGATTAAAAATAACTTATAATGGAAAGGAATGTTTAAAATGATTTTCCCCAAAGAGGATTTCAATAAAAAATCCTGTAAAGAAGCCAATATCAATAAAGGCCTTTTAGTCGACATGTTCAACAAAATCGAAGAAGAAAAATACAATATCCATTCGATGATGCTTTTGGATGAAGGTTCAAAAGTATTTGAGGCTTATGCTCATGATTATTATCGCGACAGCAAGAACAACGTCTGGTCGGTTTCCAAGTCTTTTCTGTCGGTCGCCATCGGCATTCTGATTGATTTAAAGCTAATGAATCTAGATAACCTGGTTTTATTTTACTTCAGCGAAGAAGTGAAAAAATATCTGCCGGAGTATGAAAAACTGAAAGTTAAACATCTGTTGACGATGACTGTCGGTCAAGAGTCGGATCAATTTGAAAATCTTACGCCGGTCGATAACCCATATGAGGTCTTTTTCAACCAACCGATTGTCAATGAACCGGGAAGCATTTTCATGTACAATAATTTCGCAAGCTTCATGTTGTCGGCGATCGTTACGAAGGTTACCGGCAAGTCGTTGAATGATTTTTTAAACGAGTATTTATATAAGAATATCGGTATTGAAAAACCGAAATGGGACGGAGTCAACGATATCAGTTTTGGTTGTACCCGGCTTAATATCAGTCTTCAGGAGATGGCAGGATTCGGTCTTTTAATCCTTAATGACGGTTTATGGGAGAATGAACAAGTGGTCTCCAAGGAATATCTTGACGACGCGTTAGCTAAGCATGTTAAAGAACCGGGAACACCGATGTATTATGGCTACCAATTTTGGATTACGAAGTTCCAGATGGCTGCCGGGTATTTAAGGCAGTATATCATCATCGACAAAAGATACAATTTGGTTTTTGCGATGCAAGCTTGTGAAGAAAGAGACGTGCTCGGACTGTATGTGAACTATATCGTCAAGGCAAAGGAGAAAGGATGGGAATATTGCGATTATTCGCTGCGCGATTTCATCCGCAAATTCCGTTATAACTCTATCGCTTTGATTGAAAAAGAAAAGCAAGAAAGAATTGATTGACAGTTTCAATAGTAAGAGAGAAGTTTATAGACAACTCTCTCTTTTTTTGTTATAATATCTAAGATA
>JAQVFZ010000026.1 GCA_028697025.1 Candidatus Izemoplasmatales bacterium
CAAAATTGCTTGTTCTGTAATGATTAATATTCTTGAGTTTATTCAAATTACCTGTATAGCAAATAAAAAACAACGGTTTTGAAACACCGTTGCTTAATTCAAATTGTCATAATCCTAGAGCATTAAGGCTCATTCTCAGACTTTCAGCTATTTCATCTCTAGTAAGATTAGCTTCAAAATCGCTTAAATATCTAGTCTTGCCCGTTATGATTTGTTGTTTCGCTTTATGGTAGTAAAGCGGAATTAATGGAATGTGTTCGTTATTTTTCTTGAAATACTGTTGCGCCAAATAAACAAATCCCGCATGAAAAGCTTCAATTTCTTCTGCGTAACCTAAAGAACTATCCTCGGGAAAGATCAATAACGAGTTATTGACTTTCAAATGCTCCAGACTTTCGGTTATCGTTTTTCTTAACCTGGTATCAGGATATGTCGGTATTAATCTTACTCCTTGATAGAGAATTTTAGAGATTAAACCAAATAATGTCGCGAGCATGAATGATCTGAATTTCTTATATCCCAATTTTTGCCGATAAAAAGTAAAGTACAAATACTTCCATCGCGAGAAGTAATGACCTGTCATAGGATAAGCTCCCCATGGCACCAGGTATTTAGGAAAATAGACGCTTAATGTCAAAGGGCCGGCTGCGCCGCTATGATTTGCGTAGTAAATCGCTTTATCCGGTAAATTATCATCATGCAAAACTAATTCTGGAGTTTTTCTAACGGTTCTGATAATTTTCTTAATCAATCTTAAAAACCAATTATGTTTTGTTATTGTCTTGATTGCTTTCATTTTTGCTCCTTAGTTTTGTTTTATTAGGTTCATCATGTAAAAATTATAGCATAAAGAACCTTAATTACATCATTAAACATGAGCTTTTTGCAAAAAATCATTCAAATCTTTTGATGAAAACCAAATTATCTTGAGTAGATTTCGAATCAGAATATAAATAACCATCTTCATTGAATGTTTTGATTCCATCAAGGGAGTATATTTGATTCATAATCAAATAATTAACCATTTTACCTCGAGCTTTTTTGCTATTATAACTAATGATTTTTAAACTTGAGTCCTTGTTTTCGTCATAAAAATCAATATTGATCATTTTAACTTTTGCGGTTTGCAGCATTCGTGAGAATTCTAGGGATGCTAGATTGATAATGAAATCCTCATTGTTGAATTCATCGATAACGGTTTTCTGCCAAAAATTGTAAAGATTGATTTTTGGCAATTTGACGGTCATATCCAAGCGATACGGATAAATAAGGGTATCTGGTTTTAAAACACCGTACATGGCTGAAAGAATTCTTAGATGTTCATTGAGGTATTGCCTGGATCTAGCGGAATAAACATCAAGTTGCAGTTGTTCAAAAACCACGCCTTGATAACAGCTAATAGCGGGAATTGCTTGTTCATCAAGTTGTCTCTTTTGATAAGTAAAGAATGTTTCGTCAAGTAGCTTGCCTTTGATCTTTAGAAATTTGCCAAGTTCTTCTTTTTCCATTTTTTTTAAGATTGAAAAAAGATTCTTTGTTTTCATGGATAAAGAAACAGTTTTTGTTGAAACCGAATCTGTTAATTTAAGATTTTGTGTTTTACTGGGAGATATGATTATTTTCATTGCCTGGTTACCCATATTTTAATCGCAATGGACTTTACTGCCGTTCTCATTATCGCCAGAATTTGCTATATTCAGCTTTATCGATAATGTTGAATTTAATGATTTTCTCTAGAAGCAAGTAATCCGTTTCTTGAGTGAACTTAATCCTAAAAATCATTGAAGAACATTCGTATTGTGATTTTTCAATATCGTCTTTGAATTCCTGGATGGTCTTAGCTTCCGGGGCAACCGATATGTGATTTTTTGCAACACTGAAAGCAATTATGAAAGTACCATGATCCGTGAACATGGGTTGATTCCAAGCAAATCTCGGTGTGAGGTTAGGGAACTTATTCACGATGAACTCAAAGATTGATACTAACTTATTCTTTTTGGATTCATCATGAATTCCTTCGATAAATTCTTTAAAAATTACATTATAGTGATTCATAACATGTTCTCCTTCTTTTTCTTACGTTTCATTTTCTCTCAGATAAGCAGTTCCTCTTTCACTCAAATGGTATTTTCCTCTAGCCTTTCTCTCAAACCATTGATAATAATTCTTTTGCAGAATAGAGCTAACGTTTTCTATCTTCGTCATATCTTTAATTGCCTTAGGTGACATACCGGGGTTTTCCATAAGCAATTTGGCAATCATTATCACATTCTGTTTATAGATTGTCATTCTTTTGCCTCTTGAACCACCTTTGTTTTTATCTGAAGTTAGGTTTACGAGCGAAGAAATCATTTTTTCCTTTCTTTTTATGTTTCTTTTTTTACTGATATCAAGATTGTAGTCTTTTGGAGTAAGCATGACCTCTACCATACCACCGCTTACCACTAGCAAACCAATTGCTAGCCTTTTCAGAAGCAATAGAAAATTCTTTAGATTATTCCTGTGCGATTTGATAGCGGTTTTTGGAATTGCAATATAAACTTCATCGGCTATTCTTTGCCGATCAATTGCTTGATATACTAATTTCAAGGTAATATTCACCTTAAGTTCAATCGCAATAGTCGTCTCTTCTTTCATAGCATAGATATCGACGCCGTTGATCTCGCCTTTTACCAAGTATCCTTGATTAACCAAAAAATCTTTAATCGGCAAGTATAGGTCAGTTTCTTTCATTCCGACAACCTCAATTTCCATAACGTAAATATATTATACACTCGAAAATAAAAAAAATCAGTTCGTTGGACTGATTTTTTCAATCAAGTTATTAAACATCTACATTATAGATCTTCTTGAATTCATCTTTCATTCTGATTGGAATCAAGAAGATGGCGGATATGCTGACAACCGATGCCATCATTATGATTATACGATAATCTAGACCAGAAAATTCAGCAATCAAACCGATAGTCAATGTTCCGAAAATAGTACCTAGACTCCACAGCAATTGTTGCGTTGAATTGATGCGACCGCGAATATGACCAGGTAAATAAGTTTGCGTAGCACTCATTCTGATATTGAAACTTGTCACCGATAACAAACCGACAATAAAACTGACTGCAACCATCAAAATATAAGGCATGAACAATAAGGTAGCACCCATGATTTCAACAGTCAAGTAGACGCTGACGGCAATTAAATATTTCTTAGCTGTTGGATATTTGAAAATATAATGAATCACACCGCCGACCATTCTCCCAATCGCGCTTGCAGATATCAATAAAGAAAAGTGTTGCAAGGTCAAGGTCGGGTGATTGACGAAATACGGCATTCGCAAGAGATCGCTGGCAGCGTAAACAAAAGAAAAAGCAGCAAACAATACTCCAATTCCAAGGATACCTCTTTCAACTTTATAATACCTGATACCTTCTTTTAAATCTGCAAAGAAACTGAATTTCACTCCATCTTTTTTAGTATTTAAAGTCTCATTCACTTTAATTAAAGTTTCTATCGATGCCGTCACAAAAAACGTCACGGCATTGAAAGCCATCAAGATTGCTACTCCATCTGTGAAGTTTTCAATCATGTAAGTGGCTATAGGCGCCATTATAGCAGCTGATATCGGCCAAATCAAAGATGATATGGAATAGGCCTTAGAGTGATTGCCTTGAGAGATAACTTCCGGAAAAAGGCTGGTGAAAGCGATTTGATAAACTGTATCAATAATACCGAACAATGATGCTATCAGGGTAAAAATCAAAACATCAAAGTATCCAGAGAATAAAACTACCGAGACAAAAGCAAAGAAAATCGAGTAGAAAAAATCAATCCGATAAATCATTTTGACACGCGAATGTCTGTCAATAAACGGACCAACAAAGATAGCTGTTATCATTCTAGGAATAATGTTTGCAACGGTAAAAAGTGCCAATGTTAAGGGGGAACCTGTTTTGGTATAAATCAAAATACCAAAAGCAATGCCGGCTGCGGCACTGCCAATTGCAGAGATAAAAGAACCAATAGTCAAAATAGTAAAGTTACGGTTCCAAAGCTTGTTCATCATGTCCTCCATCTAGGTTAAATAAAGCAATTTTACCAACTATTATATAATATCATAAATTAATATTTTTACAGCAAAAAAACTAATTATGTACAAGAAAATAACTATTGTATATAAGCAAAACAAAAAGCGTCTCAGAAATTCATTAGTTCGTGACGCTTTTTCCGGATAAAAAGTAAATCATTTGCTTCATGCAACTAAACTGTTGTCATTCGGTTTTACTTTACCTATTTCAATTTTCATAATCCCATTTGCCATAAAGATTTACATCTTCTCCTGGCATTACTGTAGAAGTAAATAAAGTAGATAAATCTTCACTTGTATACCATCCCGAGAATACATAACCCGTTCTTTCATCTTCATATAAATCTATTGTTTCACCTACATGGAAATCTTGTGTTTCGCGCAGAATACTTTCACGATTTTTATTGACAATATCAATAGGAAGAGATGAAGTATTTGTTGAATCATTACCAAGTTGTCCATTATCATTATTTCCCCAGATTTTAAGTTGTCCCAGAGAAGTAACGAGACTTGAACTTCCAGAACTTAATGATATTGAGTAAATTGTCTCACCAGCATTCAGCATCAATCTATTTGTGATTTCATAAGGTGAGTTCCGCATGACGAAACTACCATTTCCAAGTTGACCAAATTCATTGTCTCCCCAAATGAACACCCGATAATTCGAGGTGATGAAACTGGAGTGCGACCTACCAGAACTAATTCTAATAATTTTATCCTCAGCCTGCAGCGTGAATTGATTGTTAATGTTCAAAGGGGTGGGAGTGTTATCTGTATTTCCGCTACCTAATTGTCCTTTATCATTAAGACCAAAAGTATATAAATTGCTTTTATTAGTAAAAAGGATGGTGAAGTTCTCGCCAAGATCTATTTCCATTGCCCACTCATCGTTTGCAAAACTGAAGTTCTCGGTTATATCAACCGGATTAACTCTAAAAGAATTGGTTCCGTCGCCTAGCTGACCGTAAGCATTATTGCCCCAAGTGAACACTCTACCTTGGTTGGTTAAGGCTGCACTGTGAACATAACCCAATGATATAAATACGACTTTTTCATCGGTGTCAGTATTGAAATTCGCTGTAATGTCAGTAGGAAGCGTTTTGTTGAAGATGGTTCCATCGCCTAATTGTCCGGAGGAATTAGCTCCCCAAGTGTAAATCCTACCACTTGAAGATATAGCAGCTGATGTCTGCATGCCCATTGTTAAAAATATGATTTTATCTCCTGTATCAAGGGAGAAGTTTTCCGTGATGTCAGTAGGATTGATTCTTTGGGTTGAAGTCCCATCGCCCAATCTTCCTGTAAAGTTCCAGCCCCAAGTAAAAACCCTTCCAAGATTTGTTATAGCCCCGGAATGTTTGTCTCCTGCAACAAAATAATTGATTTTCTCACCAGCTTCAAGTGGAAAGCTGTCGGTAATTTCTACTGGGGTTAATCGATCTTCTGTTGTCCCATCTCCAAGTTGGCCATTGTTATTATTACCCCACGCAAAGTAACGATCTTTATTTGTTCTAGCAAAACTATGTGATCCGCCCAAAATGATCGCTACCACCAATTCTCCTTCGGATAACTCGTTATTTCCAAGAAGAATCATTTCTTGTACTTCGTAATAATTAATTGTAAACTCTAAATTCATAGTAGTTGTGTCTTCTAATGTAGACAGAGTCAAAGTTGTCGTAGTTTCCAAAGTGGTTGTACTCGTACAACCCATAACTGCGAATAATGTAAAAATCACCAAGATTAAAGACAAGAATTTTTTCATGAGCTCACCTTTTACAATCTAACGAATTATAGCTAGATTATATAACAAACTAAGGCAATATACAATTGCACTGCTTTTTTCTAAAGATAAAATCTAGCTGACTTTAGTCAAATTCTATATATTTTTGCAATGTACGTTGAATAATTATAGAGATTTATTCTTAGATGTTGTATAATCTATGTTACGAATTTATTACATTTCAGGAGAAAATAACATGACTTTTACCCTATGGTCCCCATTGCATTATTTCATGATGATTGGGCCCTTTATAATTACCCTTATAATGAATTTGACACTAAAAAACAAGAGCTATCAAACAAAAAGAATGGTTGGTATCTATTTCTCAATTCTTGCAATTTTATTGCTTATGGCTAGAAATATCGAGATTTTTGTCTTGAGTGGATTTAAGATGGACTACGAAATAATCCCTTTGCAAATCTGCCATTTTGCAAATTTTGTTCTGCTATACGCTTTCTGGAAGGAAAGTGACACAGCTTTTGGTTTAGCTTTTCTATTCAATTTGCCTTTGGCTTACCTATCTTTGATATTTGCGGATGGATTGGAAAACTATGCCAATATCCTCACTTTTAGAGGGCAAGCTTACATCTTTGGACATATGTTAATTGTTCTTATCACCTTATTCGCTTACACCAATGGTTTCATTAGACTTAATATTAAAAAATATGTCTCCGTATCAGTTTTAATTACAACTTTATACGTATTATCACTGTTCATCAATAACATATTCCGTATTGCCTTTGATTTAAATGCCAACTATTTCTACGCTCAACATCCTGAAAGCGGTACTCCATTGGAGTTTTTCTTTGATCTTGGTACAGTCATTAATATTGGTAATTTTGAAGTTAATATCATTTATATGATTTCTTTGATAATTTTTGGTTACTTAGTCACATTTATCATCTATCTATTGGCTTTCGAATTGCCAAGATTGCTTAACAGAAAAAATTTAAAATTGGAGACCAATTAAAAAAACAATATAAGAAATATTGTCATGACAAATTGTTAATTTCTTTCGCTGTGGTAAAATGTAAATATAGATATCAATATAAGGGAAAGGGAAACATAATGAAAACACTTTTAAAAATAATTTTAAAACTTGTGATTGTTCTTGTAATATTAGTGACAATTTTCGTTGTTATACCACTTGTCTTGCTACACAAGAAAACTACTGCTCCTGTTGAACAATACAATGTCCAATCTGAAACTCAATTCTACACTAATCTTGACTCGGAATTAGAAGAAATGATAACTGACAGTGAAGAAGACATTATATTTTTGACAATTGATGAAGCGTTCATCAATCGTGCAGTTCAAAAGGAATTGTCAAAAGATAATCCTAAGTATCTGGATAGTACTTATGAAGGAGAAATGGAATATAGTTATATGGCCGTCTTCGGCAACAATGTCGGACTTAAGGGTGCATGGGCAGATTTGACTGATGATCAAGTGACCATAACTGCTGGGGCTGATTATGTCAGCAATAACGGAAAAGTGTTGTACCAGACCGGACTTGAAATCATATTCGACATCGTCTTGTCGGAAAATGACCAATACTTCTTGAAGGTCAATAAAATTGAAGTGGGGAAATTGAAACTACCTCTTAAATCAGCTTTTAAACTAGCTAACTTCATAATTAATTCATTGACTCAAAAAAGCTTGAATGACTTGATCGCAGAAAACTTAAGTTTTGGTTCCTTCGATTATGAAGAGATGAGTTTTACCGTTGGAGAAGCAGAACTTACCGACTATCTATATGAGATAGATCCAACCTTTGCGGCTTTATTGAAAGTTATATACAAAGAGAATTTACTGATTTTGGATTTGTCTGAAGAAGGTTTTGATATATCCCTAAATCTAGGGGTTTTCCGTAGATTATTGAGCGATTTGGATGAAGTTCCGTTCGATCGTTGGGAAAGCGATTCGGACAAAGCCGCTTTCATGGCTGCTTTGGCAATGCGAGCTGCAAGCAACATGATTACTGATCCGTTAGATCCAAAAATCAATCTTACCGAGGAAGACGTTAACGCCATTCTAGATTATACTCTCGGTGATAAGGTTCAGTTCGAATTTCCTCTAACTTTCATGCTAGAAGGCGAAGAGATTGAATATATGTTCAATTCAACCAATCTTTTTGTCAGAATGTCAGGAGATGAATTATCAATTCATTTGAAAATGACTTTATCAAAAACTGATTTTACGGGAACATTCGATATGCAATTTAATCTTTCAAGCAACGTTAGCATGAACGCCGAAGGTGACATGGTAATGACTATCATCGAAGCTAACATTGGCGAGATTGAACTTGACAATGAAATTCTGACAATGCTCTTCTCTGTTTTTGATGAAAGTTTAATGGTCGACAACTCGATAGTGATACCAAAAGAAACATTGAACAAGATGTTTGAAGGCTCAGGTATTGTATTTGATGACAGTTATGTTTCTGGCGGCGAATTAATTATGCATTTTGGTCTTGAACAATAGTTAGAAACTACTTATATTTAGACTAAACACATCAGTCTTTCCTGATGTGTTTTTTTGTTGCCCATAACCAAAAAACCATTTTAAAAACGGGTAAAAAATGATATACTGTATAAGTAAAATGAATCAAGATAAAATACTGACTGATTACTAAGGAAATATTGATGGAACTAGTTGAAAAATCGATACCGGAAAAAACCAACATAAAACAGATATCATTGCAAGTCATGAGCGCTTTGGCAATGGCTTTCTTTACCTCTGCCATCAGTGGCATTTTCAAATATGACTTAATCAGAAATTTTTATAATTTAAGATTGGTCAATACCGAAGAATTCAAATTTTTCTTTTTGATTTTCATTCCAAGTTTTTTAATATACTTTATGATATTAAACCAATTATTGAAGAAAAACATTGAAATAGTCTTGTCTTTCTTGTGGTTGGTTTTTATTTCTGCTTTCGCTTACCACTCGCCAGTAAGATCTTTGGCAATTGGTTCAATAATCTTCGGAATTCCCGCTTTGTTCAATTCAATTTCCTTGAATTTATTTAAGCCTGAAATTGAAAGAACTAATAAAACAAAGGTTATTGATTTAGTATTTGGTATAATAAACGTCTTGATTTTTATTGCTTTGATTGTTATTTATATCCTTAAAGCAAGGACAGATTATATCCCACCTGAAACCTTTAATGGCTCAATGATTGACAATGGCTTGATCTATTATGATCACATGAAAGAACGGTGGTCGTTAGCTCTGTGGCTATTCGGAATATTGACTTTCCTTTACCTAGTCTTCAAGATTGCAAATGACTACTACTTCAAAAAACCATTAGGAAAAACTGCATGGCAGAATATCTTAATAATCGTTGGAATCCTGATATCGTCACAGGTTGTCTTCTTATCTTTGGCAATGGTTTACAGAGTTAAGGTTTTTGGTGCTTCAACTTACGATTTTGGCATATTTGTTCAGATGTTCCATAATATGAAAAATTTTGAAGGTATGATGACTACTTTAGAAAGAAGTGTGGCTATATCCCATAATCTCGTCCACTTCTCGCCAATCTATTATTTGATGTTGCCGATATATATGATTTTGCCGTTTCCTGAAACTCTGCAAGTACTGCAGATATTGATTGTGGCCAGCGGCTTAATACCATTATGGTTGTTGATGAAGCATTTCCAGACTAATAAATTCTTCAGTGTTGTAGCGGCCTTAATCTATTCATTCTCGCCAGCTTTGATTACCAGTAGTTTTTATGATTTGCACGAGAATTGTTTTTTGGCTCCATTATTGCTATTTGTTCTTTATTTTGCACTAAAAAGAAAAGCATTGCCATTGGCAATATCAACTGTTTTGACTTTATTGATAAAAGAAGACGCCGGATTATATCTATTCTTCATTGGATTATTCATTGTCTTTTCGGAAATCTTCAATAATAAAGAAAGTAAAATCCATGTCAAGGGCGTTATCCTCGGTACATTGATTTCGGTTTCAGCAATAAGTTATTTTTTAATCGTTACCAATTTTTTGAATGAAACTGGAGACGGCGCTATGTTTTGGCGTTACAGCAACATCAATATCTCAAATGATGCAGGACTAACGGGGATCATTACTGGTTTCTTGCTTAATCCGACTTTTTTCTTGGCAACCTTCTTCACGCCTTTAAAAATCAACACGATGCTGCTTATAATCGGTTCATTGGGAATCTTGCCTTTGATGATTAAAAATAAAGCCGCCTTCTTCTTGACTGTGCCTTTGATTATCATGAACTATCTCAGCAATTATCCTTACCAACATCAATTTGGTTTCCAATATTTCTATGGCAGTGTGACATTACTGGTCTTTCTTTTGCTCTTGGCAGAAAAAGACAATCGAGACCGTACCTTCATCAAGACTAATATTTCGGTTTCTCACCTAATCAATATTTTCGCTCTTCTCGGTCTGTCTGTTTCTATAATCCATGGCGGTGCTTATTTGAAGGAAAGAGATTGGGTATTTAAGAATTATCAAGAAAATCAGGTGATGTACGAAGACATGCTGGAAACTTTACTTGACATTCCTGAAGATAAAGTTGTCGTCGCTACCGGATATTTAACACCTTATTTGTCACAAAGATATTATGTTTATGATTATGATTATTATGATATCTATCATCCAAACGAACCGATTGACTATATTGTCATCGACCGACGAATCAACGCAGAAAATCTTACCAAGATTATCGATGAATGTGTCGATGCCGGATTCTTGGTAAGTCCTTTGAGTACTGAATATATTTTGATATTTGAAGCTGAATAAAACCAAAAGAAAAGCATCACTCAAATTGTGATGCTTTATTTATTATCTAAAAAATTCAGCTAAAGTTTTTACCATTATGCCTGAACCGCCGGTTTTTTCATCAAAAGCAGTTCCTGCAATATCCAAATGAATCCAAGGTCGGTTGTTTTCAATGAATTTTTCCAAGAAAGCCGCCGCCACACTGGCTCCTGCAGTTCTTGAAGTTCCGCTGTTTCTTAAATCAGCAGCGTAACTCTTAAGTTCTCTACGGTAGCCTTCGGTAATAGGCATTTGCCAAAGTTTTTCTTTAGTTTTTTCGCTAACATTCATCAGTTCATTCAAGAAAGCTTGGTTATTGGTGAATGCACCTGTATATTCCTTGCCCAAAGCAGCAACAACAGCACCGGTCAAAGTAGCGATATCGATTAATTTGGTAGCGCCTTCTTTTTGAGCAAACCATAATGCGTCCGCAAGCGTCAATCTGCCTTCTGCATCGGTAGAGATAATTTCAATTGTCGTTCCGTTGGCAGCTGTCAGAATATCATCAGGAACTATTGCGTCATCGCCGATCTTGTTGTCGGTAGCCGCAATCACGACGTCGATATTAGCTTTGGATTTGCTTTTGGCGATGATTTCCAACGCCCCCAAAACTGTTGCGGCGCCAGCCATGTCGCATTTCATCGTCGGCATACTGGTAGAAGTTTTAAGAGAATAACCACCCGTATCATACATGACTCCTTTTCCGACCAAGGCTGTGATTTCATTTGAATCGCTATTGCCTGTATATCTTACATGAATCAATTGCGGTTCATCTTTACTGCCTTTATTTACGCCTAAAAAAGCACCCATATTCATAGCTTCACATTCAGTTTTTCCAAAAACTTTGACTTCCACGTTTTCCAATTCTTTTAAGGCCAAAGCGTGTTCTGCCAATTTCTTCGCATTCAAATGATTGTACGGCGTATCGACCAATTCTTTTACTTTATTGATAGCTTCTCCAACTATAACGGCTTCTTTAATAATTTCCTCTAGATTTGCGGAACTTACATAATGGATGTCATAGCTGTTCTTTTTATCTTTTGACTTGAAATGAGAAAATCGGTAACTTTGAGTCACGAGATTTTCAAACAGAAGTCTGAAGTCAGTTTTGCCGAAAGTATCTAGAACAAACAGAACATCTTCCTTTAACTCTCTGATTTTTTCCCATATTTTAGCGTTTTCCATCATCTTGTCCTGGTTGAGAACAATAACTTTTTTTGCAGTCAGTTTACCCAAAGTTCTAATAATTTCCAAATCATTTTCCAGTTCTGATTTTTGGATTCCCAACAGTGTAAAAATTTCATTTACCATCGAATTGTCAATATCGGAACTGATGACCAAAGTCATTGATTCTTTCAACAAATCTAAATGTCCGTGGTTTTTAAACATAATATTTTCCTCCTATGTTTTGATAATTGCATTTAATCAGCATTATAAATATTCTATCATATCTTCTTTCTTTTTATCTTGATAATTATTTTTTAAAGAAAAAAATGCAAGTTTTACTAATCCTTATCTAACAATTTTATATTTTCAAAAGATAAATCTTTCAAAATTTAATACTTGATGCATTCCATATTAAACCACTGGACAATTATAAAAAACGTGCTATAATTATTG
>JAQVFZ010000150.1 GCA_028697025.1 Candidatus Izemoplasmatales bacterium
CAACGAACGCAAAAAAACTTCTTTTTCGATTATAATTTTATGCTTAAATTTGAATAGTTATTCGTTGCCAGTATAACAACATTTGAATTTGGAAAGTTGCAATTGTGCATCCCTCTTTTTTTACCGGTAAAATGGTTGATTTTTCCAGTTAAAAAAATTGTTTCAACATATTACTTATTCCAGTCTTTATTTAGTGTTATTTACTGAAAAACTTGCATGACTAATTTCTTTTTAAAAGGAATTAGTCATATTGGTTTAAAAGGTAAAATATGCTAAAAAAATCATTGGCAACAATTATTCATCAATTTCCAAATTCATATGCCATTGAAATTGAGATACTTAATAAATTTCTGATATTGCATAAGGTAAAAAAGTGTCGCATTTTGGTAATAGGATGCAATAAAACAATACCCTTGTGATACATTTTTGCAACAGTTTTAACACATATATTACAACAATATGTTACATATTTGAGGCATTGTTGTCCCTAAACTATTAAATATACGATTTTTACATATTGTCTTCATCCCTTATCCTGCTAAATGGATTATGATGAGTTAAACGATCCTGTAATAATGCTTCCCAACGTTCTTTCTTTAATTCTGTTTATTAAGCGAGGTTGTTCCCTATAATTTTTGGTTTTTATCCCAAATAAAATTTAATTGATTTTACTGTATATCCCTGTTCCCCATGTCAAATCATTTGCAAAGGCATTTGTATTAAAATCAGCGAATTAACAGTTTATCACACCGAAAATGATTAAATTTGTGAATTATGGTAATTATTGAAAACAGAAAAAGACAATATGCTGATAGAGATACTATTCTTCGGCATCTTAATTTGTTGGAAACAAATGACATGAATATATCTGTTACTGCAAGAGAGATAGGGAAAGACAGATCAACTATTTACCGTTGGAAAAAACAATATTGGCAGGAATATCTGGACAACAAAAAGAAAATTAATGAACAGGTTCGTGATATTGAAACAGTAAAGCTATATACTGTAAAAGAATTTGAAGAGCTAAAAGACATCTTTACAAAAGTTCTTAGGCTGGCACTTAACAGAATGATCGAAATTTTATCCGATCCTGAGCTTTTAAAAACCTTGTCACATAAGGAACTAATTCAGCTTATCAGTGTGGCTTCTCCTTACTGTGTTGAAAAGGTAGGCTTGGCAGGGGCCGATAATCCTGCGGAAACTATGGAGGAAAAGAACAACGCATTTGTTCAAAACATTGTTCAACAACTAAATGTTAAAGGCATTAAAAATATGAGAAATAATTACAAACAAAATCAAGTATAAAGGTATTGCCAGAGCTGTTTTTGCTACAAATAATCCTGTTTTATTAGCTATCTTATTGTAATACTTGTCTTTAAGGGTGTCTACAGTGTTGTCAATTTTCCGGTTATTCGTTGTATTATATTTCTAAAAGTTACCACGAAAATAACAGCTAATGCTGAATTTTATGATTAGTTACGGTAATGTAAATGACTGTCATTTTTTTGTTGTTTAATACTATCATTATGGTTGTTTTAAAATCTTCAAACCCTTGCTGCCAATAGCATTGAGGCTCTAACACACATTTTTGTGTTTCAATCTATTAATGTCGGATGGTACGGATGTAACACGATAAAATAATCCTCCTTGTTCTGTTTACGGAGCCTTATTATCAACGCTGGGGATACATTGTTAATAAAATCTTCCTGCGATATGCTGAATACCCCGTCATTAATGCTATTTCGGTGTTGCAAAAGGTGTCATAATATAGATACATTAAAAATTCTAAATGATTTCTTTATTTTACATAACTCTTTAATTCAGAATAAAATACGTAAAGGTGTTCATTTAATACAATCGTTAAAAGTGTTTCCTGTAATTACTTTCTTGTCAGTGTCTATTTTGTCAACAGAAATACGCTTACTTACAACAATTGTTGATGAGCAATCAACAACTATTGCTAAATTGATATAGCTTATATCACATAATCCTATTTTTATTTTAGTTAAATAATCCAGCTCCAAAGAATGGAGCCGGAAGTCCTTTTATTCAATGATGATAATCTGTTGATGATGGTTGTGAATACATACGCTATTACTAAGGGATTGATAAATTATCATCAAGATTTTAAAAATAAGAAAATTACAATTGAAAACATATACTGTATTATAGACATTTTGTAGACAAACAATTTAAATTACAACATCTTTTGTCTTTACATGACAATAGCTTTTAAAATAAAATGTTAATGGCAATGAAACATTTAATTTTTTGTTTCGTAAATTTTTATTATTAAATAAACACCAAATTTTAAGAAGGAGACCTTTATATAATTGGAATGAATTTTATGAGTTTTGTGATTCTACTTGTAATAAGTGGAGTTGTCTTTGTAATATTACATTACGTATGTAAGTTTTACATCAGGCTAGGGTTGATCTCATTTTTTTTCAAAGTGGTTTTTGGCTGGATTGGTGCTTGGCGTGGAACCCCGGTTTTTGGAAGATGGTTTAGCAGAGTAAATTATGAAGATGTTTTCATAATACCTGCTATTCTGGGATCTCTGGCAGTAATGGTAATATTGGTTGATCTGGTCAAAACAGCTAAAGTTGTTACAACACCGGAAGAAAAATTCTAATCTGCGAATCTAAAATTTGCATAGGAAAATTTCTTAATCATTATAAGTAATTACAAATCCCATAACCAGATAAGTTAAAAGGAGAAATATTCATTACATTAATGAAAAGGTTTATATCTGAATAGCTGGATTTATTTCTAAAAAATGTGTAAATAATTTTTTTGTTAAGAATTTATATTCTCAAATTTTTAGTGAAAATAATTTTATGTGA
>JAQVFZ010000151.1 GCA_028697025.1 Candidatus Izemoplasmatales bacterium
AATTACCAAATCCGGTTTATACCTCTTTTTCAAGTCAGGCAGTAGTTTCTCAATTGCCTGTCTGCCCGGTCTTCCGATTATATCTCCGATTGCTAATACTAACACTGCTTTTCTTAACAGGGCTAACCCTTAACCCCTGTTAAAACCTCCCATTTACTTTTATCACGATTGTTAACAGTTTGTCATCCCGGAGTCCCTATTTATCGGGACGAAGGATCTGGGGGGAGGGGATTAATCTCCACCCATCCTCGAATGCTTCATCATCCGATAGTCGGGACTCACTACGAACGGCTTTTCCCTATTTACCATACAAACCGTTATGGTTCGACAAGCTCACCACGAACGGTTTTATTAGCTTCTCACCACGAACGATTTTATTAGCCTTTCACCACGAACGGTTTTATTAGCCTCTCACCACGAATGGCTTTGTTAATATCCGCACATCCTGATCTTGACGAAGGATACTAACAGCTTTATTAATATCCTCGTATCCTCAATCTGTCATAGGACACGAATTGTATTTTCCCCGTTCGTCCTGAGCCTGTCGAAGGATTGGAACGGGGAAAATACCACGTATTATTCTATTTAGCGTAATCGATAGCCCTGGTTTCACGCAGGACAATCACACGGATTTGCCCCGGGTATTCGAGACTTTCCTCGATTTTCTTGACTATATCACGGGCAAGCCTCATTGCCGACAAATCATCTACCTCATCCGGTTTGACCAGTATGCGCACTTCGCGTCCGGCCTGAATGGCATATGATTTATCGACACCCTTGAATCCGTCGGCGATTTCCTCAAGCGACTTCAAGCGCTTCAGGTAATTCTCCAGCGATTCACGCCTGGCACCCGGCCTGGCGCTGGATATGGCATCTCCGGCTGAAACGATGAAGCCCCAGATGCTGGTATCGCCGGTTTCCATATGGTGTTCGGCTACACCTTTGACCACTTCCTTGGATTTATCCCATTGTTTCACAAGGTCGGCGCCGATAGCGGCATGCGTACCCTCTATTTCACGGTCAACCGCCTTGCCGATATCGTGCAACAGCCCGGCACGCTTTGCAAGGGCTATATTTACACCCAGTTCAGCTGCTATCATCCCTGAAAAGTGGGCAACCTCGATGCTGTGAGCCAGCACGTTCTGTCCGTAACTGGTTCTATATTTCAGCCTCCCCAGCAGCTTGATAAGCTCGGGGTGCAGCCTGGTAACACCAACCTGCAAAGCAGCCTGTTCTCCGGCCTGTACCATAGCTGTTTCGACTTCCTCTTTGGTTTTGGCGACGATTTCTTCGATACGCGCCGGATGGATACGTCCGTCAAGAATCAGTTTGCTGAGAGCCTGATAGGCAATTTCACGGCGTACCGGGTCGAAGCTGGAAATGGTTACCGCTTCCGGTGTGTCGTCGATTATAAGGTCAACTCCGGTTGCCTGCTCCAGCGCACGGATATTACGGCCTTCCCTGCCGATAAGCCTGCCTTTCATCTCATCATTGGGTATGTTAACAACGCTGGCAGTGGTTTCGGATACGATTTCCGAGGCGCTGCGCTGTATAACATGCGATAAGATGCCGCGCGCTTTCTCGTCCGCTTCTTCTTTGATTTTTACTTCCCAATCGCGAAGACGTCGTCCCGCTTCTTCCTGGATTTCCACCTCGACTTTTTCCAGAAGCATCTGCTTGGCTTCATCGCTGGTCAGGCTTGAAATCAGTTCGAGCTGTTTCAACTGATTTTCTTTAACCTCAGCCAGATTGTCTTTAATGGCATCCAGTTCCTTTTCTTTTGAAATCAGATTGCGCTCGCGCCCGACCGCATCTTCCAGCTTGTGTTCAAGCGATGATTCCTTTTGTGTCAGCCGATTCTCCTGCCTCTGTATTTCCGCTCGTCTTTCCTTGTATTCGGCTTCATTCATTAATTTAAGCTTGTCTATTTCTTTCTTGTTCTCATCCAGGATATCTTTTGCCTCAGTCCTGGCTTCCGCCAGTATCTTGGCCGCTTTTCTTTGGGCGATGCGAATCTGGTGATTTGCTAGCATACTCCTTGAGAGAAACATAGCCATTCCGCCAAATATAACACCGATTACAAAGCTAAAAAATATAGCTAATATCTCTACAACACCCATTTATTATATTCCCCCTATATTATTTTTAAGTCGGGGCGTCGACGGACGGTTAATATCTTTCGCTCCTTGATTGAGCTTCGGAACAATCAACCGCCTCACCCCCCTCTCGTTCATTCCATAAACGTGTAACAGTAGCGTTTATGACATCATAACCAAAGCCGCGCCGTCTCAGGTATTCCCCCAAACGACGGCGAAAGCCCGGGTAATCAGCAGTATTTAAATTGCGGGCATATTTAAGCCCCGCACGGTAAGCACTTGAAGTATCATCTATGGTACTTACCTCATCTTCGATGATATCGAGCGGAACTCCCTTTTGCCTGAGCTCCATTTCCGTCATTTTGCGGCTGCGCGGATTGTAAGCCTGCCTGTTATCCCTCCAGAAGCGGGCAAAATCCTTGTCATCGATAAGGCCGAGTCTCTTCAGATTGGATAATGCAGCTTGAATATCTTTCTCGCTAAAGCCGCGCTGCTGCAAACGCATAGTTATCTCGCGTTCACTGCGGGGCCTGTAACCTAGAAGCCGTAAGGCTGTATCGAGGCATTTTTGATAAAGGTTGTTCTCCTGCAAAGAGGCGATGCGGAGTTGGGACAACTCCATACCTACCTCAAGCCTTTCGTTTAAAACAACCTCTTCCTGCAGGCTGAAAGCAAACTTACCGTCTAAAAACAACCTGATTGTTTTACCGCGACCGGAGCTTTTAATCAAACCGGATAT
>JAQVFZ010000152.1 GCA_028697025.1 Candidatus Izemoplasmatales bacterium
TATATGAAATATTTATATTACGTTCATTAGATTTACTTAGAGAAAATGGCTATTTTAGTTTTATTGTTCCCGATAGGTTTGTAGCAAATAAACAATTTATTTCATTACGCGAAAAGATTCTTAAACAATTTACAGTTGAAAAATTACTTTTCAGATATCCTTTTCCTGGGATTATTGCCGATACAATAATATTTGTTATACGAAAAACAAAAGCAGCTAAAAGCCATAGCATGAATATAATTGATTTCCCTAGCAAAGAAACTGTTAAAGTAATGCAGTATAGTTTCTTAAATACAGAAGATTTTGTTTTTTCATTTATTGACCCTAAAATCGATATAATATTTAAAAAGATACAAAAATCAAAAAATGTTAAACCACTTAGCGATTTAGTAAAAATGACTTCAGGATGTGGCGCAAAATCCGATTTACTTCATACTGGTAAAAAACTTAAAGGAGAATTAAAGGTTATCAAGGGAGAAAATGTCAATAGATATTCCATTGAAGGTTTTTTCTGGTTTGAATTTATTGATGATAACTTAAGTGGCAGGACAAGAGATACTAATAAGTTAGGAAGCAAAGAAAAAGTATTATTAAGAAAAACTGGAGCAGATATAATTGCTGCTTTTGATGAGAGTGGAATATTCCCTGAACAATCACTTTATTTTCTATATGGTTTAGATAAACCTAGACTACTATATTTATTAGGGATTTTAAACTCTAAAATAATTAATGCTTATTATAGAAATTTTGCAATAACAAATCGTAATACAACACCGCAATTAAAAAATATAGACTTGGATAAATTTCCAATAGTAGCTCCTCAAAAAGAGGAAAATCATACTGTTAAACTCATTTCGTTAGTCGAAAAGATGCTGGAATTAAATAAAAAGCTCGCGCCGATACGAGGGTCATATTCAAATGAACACGATGAACTGGTAAAGGAAATCGAAAAAACCGACAGGGAAATCGATGAACTTGTCTATAAGCTATATGACCTGACACCGGAAGAGATTGCGATAGTGGAAGGGAACGGGAAATAAAAAATGTCATTCTGAGTTTTAACGAAGAATCTAGGAGTTGTCGAACGGTCTTAGACCCTTCGCTTTGCTCAGGGTGACAATATTATAAAAGTCATTCTGAGTTTTTACGAAGAACCTAGGAGTTGTCGAACGGTTTTAGACCCTTCGCTTTGCTCAGGGTGACAATATTATAAAAGTCATTCTGAGCCTTGGCGAAGAATCTAAGGCTCATCGAATCGTCTTATACCCTTCACTCCGTACAGGGTGACAGGACGCATCGAAAACATGGTTTTAAAATATGTCAGAGTACTACGTTTATATAATGACCAACGGCAAGCGCACTCTCTATACGGGTGTAACCAATAATCTCTATCGCAGGGTTTATGAACATAAAGAAAAGCTGGTACCGGGTTTTACGAAAAGGTACAACATTGATTATCTGGTATATATTGAATGCACCAGCGACGTCGTCGCCGCAATTACTCGCGAAAAGCAGATAAAAGGCTGGACGAGAGCTAAAAAAATATCGCTGATAGAATCGTCTAATCCCGAATGGCGAGACCTCAGTCTTGATTGGTAGGTATTAGATCCTTCACTACGTTCAGAATGGGCATATTAATCACAGATGTGTGCTATTTTTGTTTAAAAAAGAAGTACCAATCGAAATAACTTTCTAGCTTCGCTTTAGATAAGCCTCTATGCTGTCTATAATGCCCTTTTAGCCTAGAAAAGTAGCCTTCCAAACTATTGGTGCTGGATGGAATTTGCTGATTCTCCAAATAGTTAAACATATCCGGAAGAGCTTTTAATAACATACTACGCGCTCTTTTAATATCGCTAAATACCCTTCCTTTTTCTGGACGGTTGTGAATATCTCGACCATAAAGATATTCCCATTGAGCTAAACTTTCCAGAAAATAATCCCGATCTTGAAAAGTCCTAATGCGAGTTATTTGTAAGAATAGTGCTCTCAATTTACGAGCACCTGCCGTTTTTGGAGATATACGGCACCAGCTTAATCCTTGCCTTTGTATATGAACAAGGCATCTTTGGATAACAATCTCAGGCCATACTGTTTTTATAATCTTAATAGCTTGGGGATTGCCATCAACAGTAAAGCTGATCGGCTGTAACCCTCTGTCTTTGAGCAGACGAAAGAACGAGGTTAATTGTCGTTCAGCGGTTTCTTTAATATCATATTTACCACTGATTATCTTATTACTCGTTGCATCCATTAATGCCACCAGGCATATCGGACGATGAAGGAAGGTTCCATCAAAAAGTAAATACTGATATTGGTTTAGATTGGTTTCTATATCTGGCGATTCGGTATTCAAACAATAATTAATTATACGATAAAGTTTGGCTCTACTATGTTTGCTTTGCAGTGATAACTGCCTTACAGAATATCCTTCTGTTATCCAACGTTGAAACCAAATTTTCTCCTGCAATTGCTTGTTATTCGAGTTGTGCCAACTAAAAGAACGTTTACAATTGTGACACCACCATCTTTGCTTGCCATTGCAATAGTAACCATTCTTTTTTACAGTATTCAGATCGCAATAAGGACAATGTTTTTTTTAACATGATATCAATCCTTGAATGAGTTTAATAATGACTCAATCATAATACGTTTAAGCCGTGCTTGCTACTAATCTCTTTTAGCACACATTTATGAGTAATTAGCCCAGGATGACAATCTTTTATTCAAACCTGTTACGATAAAGGATATCTTCCAGTTTGCGCTTGGGAACATGGCGCACGCCTTCATCATCCACCCAGCGTTTAACCGAATGAAAGGTTGTTTCCAGAAC
>JAQVFZ010000153.1 GCA_028697025.1 Candidatus Izemoplasmatales bacterium
GCATCTTTTACAAAACTAATCCTTCATTATTGAAAAGCTATGAACAGTATAAATATCAAATTGATTTCATAATTAACAATGCAAAACTTGAATTAGGTCACGAAAATGAATAAACTACTTTTGCTAATAAATAGGACTCTGAGCGGTCTGCAAGACCCAGCGATGAGTCCATGTTGAACTACACCCGCCGAGTTCATGGCTATGTACTTGTTGAAGGTTTTTAAGACTTTTGAAGAAAAATAATTGAGTCGTTCTTTGACGTATTGCAGGTATTAGTGCTAATCCTGTCGGTTTATAAATGCAGGATAGTTAATCAACGGTTTGTTTCAGGCAGTTTTTGTTCGTCGTCAGGAATACCATTCTCAGTGGCGCTGTTTGCGCCGGAATAGGAGGATTGTTTATGCTTCTGTCAACGGTTGTTTAAGAAAAGACCGGTCCGGGGAGCGTATTCGTGGCAACTCTCTCACGGTAACCATCCGTCCGGTTATGCATACCGGGCAAAGGCAGGGGTTAAAACCGGTCAAGCGTTCAAATCGCTGCAGATTTGTTTCGGGGGGAAGTTGCTTTTTTATTATCTCATCAATATCCGGCTTTTCTTCCACGGTAAACTGTAAAGCGAGGTTACGTTTTATCGTATGGTTGTAAATCCCGAATCTTCGGATTTTGACAAACCTGCGGGGCAAAATGTGCAAGGTAAACCGGCGCAAAAACTCTGTACCATCAAGGGTAACCGGCTTTTTAACAGCCCTGTCGCGGTAATCTTTTGCAACGAAAGTTACTTTGTCGTCTGCAATATTTAAAATACGTTGGTTAGTAATGGCTACGCGGTGGGTATACTGCCCCAGGTATTTTATAACGTGTTTTGCGCCTGCCAGCGAAGGCTCGCAGTGTACCACCCATTTGGTTTTATAAGCTTGTTGAACCTTATCGTTAACCAGCGACAATTCATTTTGCTTGCGTAAAGCCCGTTTCAGGCTGTCGAGGAACTTTGCTTTAAAGGCACTGCTGAGCTGGTGAATTGGATAAAGGTATTTTCCGGAGTGGCCGATATTTTTCCACCGGCCGTTGAGGGTATAACCGGCAGCGGGGACAATACAATGAATGTGAGGGTGCAGTGAAAGGTTCTGCCCCCACGTATGCAAAACCGCTACCGTCCCGCTTTCAACACCAAAATGCGAGTATCCGAATGATCGAAGCGTATTCCACACCGAAGCAAAAAGCAGGTTGTAATACATACTTTGATTGTGCAGGCAAACGGCATTCAACTGGTGTGGCACGGTGAATACAATATGGTAATGCTTTACAGGCAGAGTGTTTTGTATCAAGTCGTCAATCCAGAAAGCCTGTTTTGAAGCCTGGCATTTAGGACAGTGCCTGTCCCCACAGCTGTTATAACTGTAGCGTACAGTTCCGCAGTTTTCACAGACTTCTTCGTGTCCGCCCAGAATGGCAGTGCGGCAAGCGGCGATTTTGCCCAGCACCCTTGTTTGCAACGGGGTAAGTATTGTTTTGGTTGCCAAACCGGCGCCAAATCGGTTGATCACATCGGCCAGCTCAAACCTTGTCCGCATTTTTCGTGTAGTTATAAAGCGTATCAAGTGGACTATGGGGCTTTATCAGCGGGCACTGTGCAACATGCAGATAAATCATGGTAGTGGTGATCTCAGCATGGCCTAACAATTCTTTCAGGGTTACGATATTGACTCCCTGTTCCAAAAGATGTGTGGCATAGGAGTGGCGCAGCGAATGCAGGTTTACATCTTTGGTGATAGAAGTTTTTTTCAGGTTTTCGCGCATCACCCACGACAGGCCCCTAACGCTGTAACGGCCATCGGGCTCCTTCCCATTAAACAGCCAGATGTGAGGGTTTTCGGCTTTCAGATATTTTTTTAAACCAACAGCCATACTTTCGGCCAGCGGTACAATGCGGTCTTTCTTATACTTACTTTGGCGTATGTGAATGGTTTTCCGCTGAAAATCCACATCGGATATTTTCAGATTAATCACTTCCTGCCCACGCAGGCCGGCCGAATAGATTAAAGTCAGCACCACCCGCTGTTTCAGGAGCGTTGGGGCGCTGAAAAGCTCTTTCAACTCAAGGTGGTTCAAAATGACAGGGAGTTTGGTGTCTCTTTTTAATGATGGCAGGGCAATTGCATTTTTGTTCATTCCCAATAGGCGGTAATAATACCGAAGCCCGTAAACCATGTGTTTAAAACTGCTTCGTGAAGGTGATTTGGGGTCCCGTGCCAGTGCAGCCAGGTACTCATTGATTTCATCCTCGGAAATTTGCTCGGGCAACTTCCCGAAATGAACCACAAACAAAGCGATGCGCCGAATGTAATTTTTTAATGTACTTTTGCTCTGCCCGCGTAAGGCAACCTGTTGTTCCAGCTTACGGACAACTTTTTCAAACTCAGGAACAAGCACTATAGCCTGCTCTACAATAGTAAAACCCGATTTCTTTCTCATACTCAGAAAATTTAAATGTGAATAATTTCGAAGTATAGAAAGAATCGGGTACTTTTGAAATAGCTACCCGCGAAGGCGGGTTTAGTTCAACACTGTGCAAATTTCACCCCGGCTTTGAAGGTAAATTTAGGAATTTAATATCGCTTAATATTTTGTATTTTGTTGAAAATAAATCAAACGTATCTGGGCCAAAAACTTGTACTTAACCTTTGTGCAAAATTGCTCGCCACCACATCGAAAAAAATAACTTAAACACACAGCAATTCCGCATAAAAATAAGCAATAATGCAAACCTTTGAAAAACAAAGGAAATAATAAATTAGGTAAAAAATATTTT
>JAQVFZ010000154.1 GCA_028697025.1 Candidatus Izemoplasmatales bacterium
CACTGGCAAGCTTTTTCGACATGATGCTTGAAGCTATCAAGGGTATTGATGGCACTGTAGCCGTGACGTCTCTTAAGGCGTAAAGTAATTTGTCAGCCGGTACCAAGCGTTTTGTTTGTCCTGCAACTGCGATGTTTATTTTGTTGACCTGGTTGATGAATTCTTCTTCGGATAAGTCAATTCTCATCCTCGGAATGCTTTCCATTTTATCCAACGTGCCGCCGGTATGACCTAAACCTCTACCGGATAATTTTGCCAGTTTTCCACCCATTGAAGCTACCAAAGGTCCTAAAACCAAGGTGGTTTTATCGCCAACCCCACCTGTGGAGTGTTTGTCCACTTTTATTCCTTCAATCTTCGATAAATCAATGATATCTCCACTGTAAAGCATGGCTTTTGTCAAGTGTGCCGCTTCTTCATTGCTCATGCCTTGAAAAAAAATCGCCATCAATAAAGCGCTGATTTGATAATCGGGAATATCGCCTTTGACGTAACCATCAATCACATATTTAATTTCAGTTTCACTTAGGACTTGACCCATCCTTTTTTTCTCAATAATGTCAACTACTCTCATTGATAACCCACCTCTAATATAGTAATAATATTATACACCATGAAATAATATATGTAAACTGAGGAAATGTAAACATTTTCATATCAAATTTCTTCGTTTTTATTCAGATTGTAGTATAATCATAGTGGTGATAAAATGACAGAGATTTACCTTTTGCGTCACGCAGAAACCGACGCCAACAAAAACTATATCGTCCAAGGCCGGATGGACAATCCCATCAATAAAACCGGCTTCGAACAAGCCCTTGCCGTCGGGAAGTACTTGAAAGAACAAAAAATCATTTTTGATTTAGTGATATCTTCGCCACTGAAAAGGGCATTCAAAACTGCTGAATTAATCAATCGTGGCATGGTTGTATCCCGACCGATACTGATTGACAAAGATTTGATTGAAAGAAATTTCGGCGATTATGACGGGAAGAAGATAACTGACGATTACTATGAGATGCAAAGAAAAGGTTTGATTCCCAATATGGAAACTGATGAAGAATTAGAGGAAAGAGTAATAACTACCTTGACGAAAATTGCGGAAAAACATGATGGCAAGCGACTTCTAGTCGTCACTCACTCTCACGTAATAAAAGCATTATTGCACCAACTTGTTGAAGGTTTTTCCTATATGGAATATCTTCATAACTGCTCTATGAATTGTTTGATATATGAAAACGGAAAATTTCAAATCACTTCCTGTAATTACGACCCGCTTGAAAAAAATAAGGCTTAATTCCTGTTTTAAGGAAATTAAGCCTTTTTTATTTAATTATTTGGATAAGAACCACCGTTATAAGGATTGAAAGGTGATTCAGAATTCATCAGATCCTCAACTAATAAATCACGCATGAATTGACCGGTATAGGTTATATCTTCACCCAAAAGAAAATCAAAATCGGTGTTATCGAAGATGTAGTCAACCGCTCCCACCGTATAATATTGATCCAGAACAATCGGGGAACCGTTAATATAGACAGTATAGCCATCAGAGCTTAAGGAATCGTCGAAAACTGTATCATAAGGATTCTCCAAATAGAAATCTCTGATCTGCATGCCCGTCATTCTTGATGTTTTGATAACATTATCAAACGGATAAATGGTAATCATTTCTCCCATAGTGACATTTCCTTTTTCCATTGAAACCCTGAAACCGCCGTAATTGACAGCGCCAATGTCAATTCCCACGTAGTCCCTGATGACAGAAGCTCCCCATTGACCCAAATCATAACGATCAAAATCATATTCAGCGTAAGCTAAAACTTGGGACACATAAGAAACATAGTTAGTTTCGCTAGAAAAAACTTGAAGCATATCGGCAGTCTCGTTATCGTAATTTGATAGCGAACTTAGGTTATGTGTTTTGATGGTTACGCTTTGGATTTCTTTTGTCAAGGAATCGTAATTAATAAGCATTCTCGACATCAAGGAATATTGATTCGCAGATGTTTGGGCATAGTACAAGTCGCTGCCCGACCTTTCGATTACACCACTTTCAGTTTTGTGGGTGTGACCGTTAAACACAATATCCACTCGCGAGTTTCCGCTTAATTGAGCTAAGTTGTAATTCGTCCCGAATGAACCATATTCCATCCCGGAACCATAGTGAAGATAGACTGCGATTATATCGACAGCCTCCATTGTCCTTAAATGATAGGCATAATCTTCAATGACTGTGACCGGATCCAAAAATGTAATGTTTTCCACTCTAGATGCGGCAATCGATCCCATGACATTGCCGATTACCCCAATTACACCAACTCTGACACCATTAACTTCGGAGATGAAATACGGTGTGGTAAAATCAAGTGGTTCTTGGGTATCGGTATAGACAATATTCGCTGCCAATATCGGAAAATCGGCTTCACCGTTTTCCTGATTGCCATCTTTATATTCTTCTATTTTTTCGATGCCCCAATCAAATTCATGATTGCCGATGGTAAATCCATCCCAGCCGCCAATGTTCATGGCTTCAATCAAAGGTTTACCATAGTAATAATTGGAAATTGCTGTTCCTTGCAGCATATCGCCATTAGTCACAGCTATAACATGGTCATAATTGTTTTTCATATATTTGATTTCAGCATTGATATTGGCAAAAGCGTCAATATTTAAATAGGCTCCGCCATGAAAATCATTGATTGAATATAAATAAATATTTTGAAATCGATCATAGGTAACAGTTGTTGTAGTTTCAATAACTGAAGTGGTCGCAGTCGTAATTGTTGTCGGCACGGTCACTTCG
>JAQVFZ010000027.1 GCA_028697025.1 Candidatus Izemoplasmatales bacterium
TTCACGGATTTGATTCTTGATTGTTAATTTCATCGTCTCACCTCATTTTTTGAGTGTATTACTATTTTACTACTTTTTAAGAGAATTGCAAGAAAAAACCCAAGATTTATCATTTGGACTAAATGTTGGAAATTTGGTATAATAAAATCAAGGAGATATTTACATGCTTTTATCCTCGTTCTTCACCACTTCCGGTATGGACGACCATCCGGCCGCTTATTTATTTAGCTTGACTCATTTGCTTTATTTCTTGAGTTTTCTAGTTTTATTTGTCTTGTTTTTCATCATACTAAAGAAATTATCTTCAAATAAACAGAGAATATTGATTACAATTTCCTTGATTTTGATATTGGTTCTTAAATATGGAACCGAAATTTTGTTCATTTATGAACATTACAATCTAGATCCTTTACCATCGACTTATCCGCATCCGTTCTTAGATGTCAACACCTTCATATCTTTCCAGCTTTGCGGCGTGATGAACATCTTCTTACCGCTAGTCGTCTGGTTTGATCTAAAAAAGCTGAAACCTTTCGTCTATCTCACTTCAATCTTAGGCGGTTTAGCGGTTGTACTTTACCCCGTGACCGTTTTATACGGTAATCCCTTCACCTTTACCTTGCCAATGGTAAGAAGTATGCTGGTTCATTTCTTCTTGGTGCTGATTCCGCTCTTTTTAATTCACCAAGGCGATATAAAATTAAAAAGAACCGATGCATACAGTATTGCAATCGGTTTACTGACGGTGACAGCTTGGGCGATGTTTGGCAATCTTTTCCTTGACGCTTCAACCAACAACATGTATTTGATGAATAATCCGTTTTTTGGCACAAACATACCAGTTTTAAACATTATACCAGACGGATATCACGTCATTTTGCTAGCGGTAATGGTCACGGGCGGGTATTTCCTAGTATATCGAATTGCTAAATTATTTGAAAAAAAATCTGATTGAGTTCAGATTTTTTTAATTATTATAGAGTTCCATCAAAGCCCATAGCGGCAAGTTGATCAAGTACATCAAATCTTCGCTCGTCGTGTATTCGTCATTTGTTTGAATTATGTAGTTTATCAAGCGATTTCTTGCGTCCGATAAATCCTCGGTGTAGTAAAAAGCTTCTTTATTCAAGGTGAAATCGGGAATACTGTAATTTGGCGCTACATTGCTGTCAAATCCAGCTTCTGGAGATGATGCGGTTGGAATGTTGGAAGAACTTGGAGCGACTTGATTATAAAGAGGAATGACGATTGAAACGATATTTTCAGTTTCTATAGCTGCGATTTTTGCCTGTAATTCGACAGTTTTCTTCTCGTTTGATTCCACGCCTATCAATACATAGAGATTATCATTATGCAGCAAATCGTTTTCTTCGGAATATTGGTAAATCATGTCGATTGCCGAATCAATCTTTTTGTATTTCAAATCCAATTCTTCAACCATTGCCAATCCATCTGAATTATAGGCGTCTACAGAAACGATTCGATTGAAGATGTTGAGTTCAACCTTTATTTCCGGGTTTATCTCCAAACTAAGAGTGGAAGTTGGATGATAGTTGAAAAAAGTTAAAATTCCCAAAATCACCAAAGTCGCAAAAATACTCAGATAGCGAAAACTCAAAATCGGTTTCTTCTGCTTCTCAGGAAGATAAGCACGATAATCAATGCTTTCGGCATTGGTATTGATCTTGAACTCCATTGATTCTCTCAGGTTATCCCTGAAATTCTTAGTATTCATACTTATCCTCCTTCAGATAGATTTTCATTTTCTTGATTGCCTTGGCATAGAGCCAGCTGACGGTTCCCGTCGGCCTTTCCATGATAGTCGCTATTTCTTTATGGGTTAAATTCTCGAGGACATGCAACAAGAAGACATCTTTTTCGTCCCTATCCAATATCGCCAAGGCTTTTTGAATCGCTTCATTCATTTCTTCCTTGATTTCGACATGATCATAATAGGAAAACTCAGTGAAATCATCGATTTTTACCGTTTTCTTTCTTCTGTTGTATTCATTGATCGCCAAGTTTTTGGCAATAGTAATCAAGTAAGAAAAAACATTTTTTGCTTGATAATCACTTAACTTTTCCAGAAACTTCAAGTAAGTATCCTGGATGATGTCTTCAGCTAGGGATTTATCCCTGATTATCGGCAAAACGACAAAAAAGAGCTGACGGTAAGTTTCATTATATAATTTTGGAAATGCGGTTTCATCGCCTTGTTTGAGCAACTTGACCAAGGCTTCCAAATTACGATTCAATATCTTCACCTCTTTATAAAGATATTTTATCATAACTTGATGTTCTTGGTTAGTCATTAATATAAACAAACGGAATATTGTTTTTATTGGTAAAAAAAAAGCAAAACCTCTAATAGTTTTGCTTGCGGATTTTACCGTCGCGTTTATGTATGACAATTGCCGTATCTTGGTTCAAGGCTTTAATCGTAGCCCAAGCGATTGCTTCGGCTTGGGTTTCGAGCACTCTTAAAATCTTTTCGCTGCCTTCGCGTTTGACATACCATTTATTGTCGTCCTTACGGTACAGAACATGGTATTTACCCAAATCTTTAGTTTCTTCTTTAGTTTCCTTTACTACTTCTTCCTCTTTGGTTTCTACTACGATTTCCGACACTGGAGAATCATCTTCTTTTTCGGGCTCGCTCTTTTTAGGTTTTTCCTCATTTTCTGCCTGCATTTCGAGCTCTTCCAGATTTACCGGTTCATCAACTGATTCAAGTTCTTCAGCTAGCATTGCCGCTCTCATCTTCTCTAAATTTTCCTCAGGTTTTTTTGGCGTCGGTTCAATGTCGGGAAGCGGATCGATGATGATTGAGTATTTTTTGCTTTCGTTTAATACGGCTTGATCCTTTTCTTGATTCTTTTCTTCCTCTTCTATAGCCGCTACTTTATTTATCTTTTTCTTTGTTACTTTCTCGCCCTTGGTTTTCGGCATGAAGAAGATGACATAAGCCAAGATAATCGCCAGTAGCACCACACCGAAAATTATTAAGGTGTTGACCATGTCAGGTGAAATGTTCGCTAAATACATAAAAATCCTCCTAGAATAGTTTTAGTTGGGTATAAGAATCGTCACGATAAAGGTCGATGATGTCTTTCATCGCATATTTTATCTTGCTTTTCTTGCTGTCAAAAACGAGAATCTTTTTCAATTCACCGAGATTTTGACTTTCCCAACTGTATTTCCAACCAAAATTATCAAAGTAATAATTCTTCAGGTTAGGTCTTTCTTTTTCTATTATATCATAAAAGTTCTTAATTTTGTAACTATCAAAATATAAAGTGAAACTCGGATAAATGAAATCTATACTTAAATTTTCAGCTTTATCGATTATTTTTTTCAAATTGTCCGAATCATCGTTGACTCTTGGGATTAAAGGCTTGAAAATAATGCCGACATTTAGTCCTGCTTCTTTCAATTTATGAATTGTTTTGATTTGAGCATCCATAGTTGCCTTCTGATTGAAGAATGACAGTTCAATCGGCGAATATGCGTAGATGGGAATGCCGATTAAAAGGCTATTTGTTTCTGCGAAATTCTTGAGAAGATCCAAATCATTGAGGAGTTTCTCTGAATTAGTCTCAAGAAATAACCCTAAATTATACTTCTTTAAATCTTCCAAAATGAAACCAATTGATTCCAAAGAATCATAAATATCAGGATTTTGGAAGATTCCGATGATTTTTCCGGGTTCCAAGTTATATATTCCGTGTTGGAACATTTGGTATTTCACTTGATTGAAACTGACCATCTCATCACGAAAAATCATCAACTCGTCAATTGAGCTGGCGAAATAGCGAAATGTCTCTAGCGAGCCGTCATAAAGGTTCAGGAAGTAATCAACACCGAAGAATTTGCTTTTGTTCTTATTCGGAGTCAAAACTTTAAGATGATTTGCCATAATTTAGAAGTACCCTTAGAAACGCCACAAAACAATCATCATCACGATGAAAATGATAATTTGCCAATAATTAACCATCGTGAATTGTTTTCTTCTTTTGCTTTCCAGTGTTTCTAGTCCTTTCACTATTTTCTTTTGTTCCGCCACATCATTGTTAAAGAACTTAATCATAAAGAAAGTTTTTTTGTTATATTCGTAGTTAAATCCTTCTTTGGCGTTAAGTAGCAAATAATATCTTATCCGGTGATAACCACGTTTTCCGACATTAAGCAGTAGGTAATAATGGCATTTCTTGATTTTGGAGAAAAGAATAATGGTCCAAGATATAAGGTAGACAATGCCGAGTAGGATGACAAAGGTAAAGCTATATGCTAAATCGGAGTATATTATTAAAATAATCAGACCTGCAAATAATCCGAAAGCAGCGCTGATATGACTTAATATATGAAAGCGCCAAATCGAATTGACGACCAGATAGAGGATTGAAGCTGAAATTAAAGCTTTAATTATCAAATTAAAATCAAACATAAGCATCTCCTTTTAGACAAATGGTTTTACCAATGCGATAAGTTCCTCTATAGACAGTTCTTCCGTAACTTTCAGAACGGGAACTTTAACATCTTCTAACCATAATAAATGTTGCTTTCTGGAACGGATATATTCTGGATTGGTTTCATAATTGGAAACCCATTCCAGAAAATCCAGATGTTTTTGATATAACTCGCCACCAGGAAGAACTCTCTCTTTAAATCTCATTCTTTCCCTGGTTTCAATTCTTTTGATTCTGGTCTCGATGTCAAGATTGATGAAGACAAACAGTTTTATCCAATGTTTGATGTCATCCCCGAAACCGACCAAAGATCCGGAAATAACCAGCTTATCGCTTTTTTTCAATTCTTTGAGAATATATTCCCTGGCCAACAGATCGCTATTTCTATTGGTAAAGGGCGGATCGGTTTTTTCCCATAAGGCATCATCAACGTCAATGTGGTAATAACCGAATCTATCGGCTATTACTCTCGCTAAAGTTGTTGATCCCGAACCTGAAGAACCAAAGATGTTAATGATATTCTTATTCATAGTTCACCTATTTTGCAAACATTATTTTTTCATTGTTAAACATTTTATTTAAAATCGCCACAAAAATAGCCAGATATAACAAATTTACCCCTAAAGTGATCATTGTATATAGCAAGGCTTTGTCACTGAACATCATGATGGCTTTTAAACTTTCAATACTATTATATATGGGAATGATGAATCGTAAAAGGCTTGAATCGGTATTTCCGCTTAAAGACGTGGCGATGGAAACGACAATCGTCAAAATATAGATAGGTGCAATATAGGCTCCGGCTTCTTTAACGGATTTTGCATATGCCGAAAGGATGGAAATAATACCGACAATGACAAATATCGTTGAGAATAAAACAATGAAAATCAACAAATAATCGTTAAAACTATAGATATCGATATTAGCTTCCCCATTATTGATGAGTTTAGGCAATGATAAGATTATTCCTAAGAACGACGAAGCCGCCGAGAGCATCGAAAGTACCGAAAGAGCCAAAATTTTGCCCAAGGCCAATTCTTTTCTTTTGATCGGAGTAATCAAGATTGTGGCTATCGTTCCTCTTTCTTTTTCACCTGCTATAGCTTCCGGTCCGATACTCATCGCTCCTGAGAATAGGAACATGATGACCAGCATCGGCAACAATTGCCCGAAAATAGCACCCATCAGTTCGCTATCGTTAGCTTCGGTTTGACTTTGTTCTATCAAGAAGAAATTGGTGTCACCATATAATTCAAGACTTTTCAGGTTTTGATATGTCATTAAGTAATTGATAAAACGACTTTGCGCCGAACTGGAATTGATGTCATTGGGATTGAAATAGATTTTCACCACCGGTTTTTCCGCGACGCCGTCATAATCGTCGAGACCCTCAGGAAAAACAAGTAACATTGTCCATTCCTTATCGTCAATCATCGATTCAGCATAACCAATATCATTTTCATCGATTTCAATCAGGTTCAAGGAATCTTCGTTTTCCACTTGAGAATAAATAGCTTGAAAATCATCCGGTAGGTTAATTACTGCTATATCAGCCGGTTGTTCCGCCTGATTCTGCAATAAAGTACCCATCAGACTATAAATTATGAAAATCAACAATCCCGGCATCAACATAACCATGATAACCAATCTGGTATCCTTGATGACGCGATCCCATTCCTTTTTGAAGACGGTCAAGATGTTTTTCATTCTGCGACCTCCTGGTTGACCAAGTCAAAGAAGATATTTTCCAAACTGTCTTTTGCCAGCAAGTTATTGACTTCATCCGTTAATTTAAGCCTTCCTTCAAGAATGATGCCAACCCGGTCACAAAGCTTTTCCACCAAGGAAAAGATATGAGTCGAGACGATAATGGTTTTTCCCGCTGCTTTTAATTCAAGAAGAAAATCGGTGACGACTTTAGCGGTTATGACATCCAAACCATTGGTCGGTTCGTCAAAGATTATAACTTCGGGGTCATGAATTATCGATATTACCAATTGCACTTTCTGTTTCATGCCGCTGGATAATTCCGCAATCTTTACTTCTTTGAATTTATCGATGCCAAAACGGTTGAACAATTCATTTTTTCTTTTTTCCTTGACTTCAAAAGGAATATCATGCAACTTGGCAAAAAAGTCGAATAGGTAATTCGGCGTAAAAAAGTCCTCGAGTTTCAAATCACTGGTTAGAAATCCGATTTTTCTTCTTACTAGTTCCGGATTAGCAACCACAGAAACATCGTCGATGAAAATATCGCCTTTATCAGGTTTTATCAAAGTTGATATGCATCTTAAGGTAGTAGTCTTCCCCGCTCCGTTTGGGCCAAGAAGACCATATATTTCACCCGGATATGCGAAAAAAGAAAGATTATCAACAGCTACCTTTAATTTGTTGGTGGTACGGTCGATTTTCATCTGCTTTTTTGATAAAATAAAAGTTTTGGAAATGCTTTCCACTCGAATTGTCGCGTTCACTTGTTTGATTTCCTCACTTAGTCATATGTTAGTTACATCTATCTTATCAAAAACTGTCGTAATTTACAATTCAATCTCTTTTTTCAAAGAAAAAAAGTCTATTTCTAGACTTTAATTCATTTTCAAAAAGATTACTTGCTTAAAGCTTTTTGTGCTTGTTTGCAAAGATCTGCGAATCCATTTGGATCAGTAATCGCGATATCGGCTAAGATTTTACGGTTAACTTCGATATTAGCTAATTTTAAACCGTTGATTAATCTTGAATAAGATAAATCGTTCAATCTTGCTGCAGCGTTGATTCTAGTGATCCATAATTTACGGAAATCTCTTTTTCTTCTGCGGCGATCTCTATATGCATACTTGAATGAATGCATAACTTGTTCTTTAGCTGTCTTGAAGATAACATGCTTGGAACCGAAATAACCTTTTGCTAATTTGATAACTTTCTTACGGCGGTTTCTCGTTACGAAACTCCCTTTAACTCTTGGCATAATTCATCGACCTCACTTTTATAGGTATGGAACCATATGTTTGATTCTTTTTTCGTCAGATTTGGACACGATTTCAGTATTTCGTGATTGACGATTCTGTTTTGGTGATTTATGGCTCATCAAATGGCCTTGAAAAGTAGATGGTCTAGATAATTTACCAGAACCGGTTCTTTTTAATCTTTTCTTAGTTCCTGAGTGTGATTTCATTTTTGGCATAATTAACTCTCTCCTTTTTCTTCTTATTTTTTTGTCGGGTTTAATACCATGGACAGGAATCTGCCGTCATGGGTAATCTTATTTTCCAACTCGCCGACTTCAACTAAACCTGTTTGAAAACGAGTCAAAACGTCTTTTCCTTGATCGACTAGGGCTTGATTGGCACGGTATGGAAGACGAACGGTAACTTTAAGCTTGTCGCCCTTTTCCAAGAACTTGTGTGCATTTCTCAATTTTGTTTCAAAGTCGTGGGTGTCGATGACGGCTGTCATTCTGATTTCCTTGACTTCGACAATTTTTTGATGTTTTTTCGCTTCTCTGGCTTTTCTTTGTTGCTCATAACGGAACTTGCTGTAATCCATAAGTTTGCAAACTGGCGGTTTGGCGTTAGGCGCAACTAAAACAAGGTCATAGCCTTGTTCCTTGGCAAGTCTGTTTGCTTCTTGAATGCTTTTCTCGCCAAATTGGAAACCATCCGCTCCGATGACCAAAACAGATTTAAAGCGAATCTCCTCATTGATCAGGTTTGCTTCTTTTTTTTCCGGTTTTTGATTGTTGTAAATGATATTAAAACACCTCCAAGGTATAAAAAAATGAGTACCTGACGGTACCCACTTATATCACTAAAATAAAAATTTCTATTTAGCATGTTACCTATCGACCGAATGTCAATCAGGTGAGAAGTGGGTACTTCTACTTTCTATTTTTAAACCGTAATGATTATAATATATTTCCCTTAAGATGTCAACAATTATTTCTCATTAATTTTTTTTGGTTTCCTGAGATAATTTTCTTTGTTGATCTGATAAGCTCTTGCAATTGCCAACGACCCCTTAGGAACGTTTTTGTCAAGGGTAGAACCAGCGGCAATAATCGAATTGTCTTCAATCACGATTGGTGCGATCAAGTTTGAGTTGCAACCAACGAAAACATCGTCGCCGATGGTTGTTTTATACTTGTTGACACCGTCATAATTCACTGTGATTGAACCACAGCCAAAGTTGACGTTCTTGCCGATTTCCGCATCGCCGATATATGCTAAATGCGAAGCCTTGAAGGTATCGCCGGTGATAGACTTCTTGACTTCAACGAAATTGCCGATACGATTATTTTCACCGATAACAGCTCCATCACGCAAATGGGCAAACGGACCAACAACAGAGTTTTTCTTGACTTCGGAATTATAGACCAAGGAATGTTTGCAAGTGACGCCTTCGCCGATGATAGAATTATGAATTTCCGTATTTGGGCCGATTGTCGCTCCGCGGGAAATATGAGAATTACCGGTAATATAAGTGTTCGGATGGATTACTACATTTTCATCGATGACGACGTTTTGGCCGATTGTAATGGTTTCCGGGTTAATCATTGCGACGCCAGATTTCATCAGTTCCTTATTGATGTTTCCCCTAAGGATCGTTTCGGCCTCAGATAAGGTATAAAGATCATTGACACCCATGGCTTTATAGGATTTGTCCAATAAGAAGGTGCCGACAAGGTATTTTTCTTCTTTCATGATTTTGACGATATCAGTCAAATAATACTCTTTTTTAGAATTGTTGTTGGTAATTTTCTTTAAAGTCGGGACTAAATACTTATTGGTGACGATATAGATGCCGGTATTGATCTCTTTGATGGCTTTTTCAGATTTTGTTGCATCATTTTCTTCAATGATGGCATTCAAGTATCCAGCTTCATCCCTGATTATTCTGCCGTACCCAAACGGATCATCGACTATTGTAGAAACAACGGTTAGTTCATGTCTGAATTCGAGATGTTCGTTGATGGCGGCCTTGATTACCGAATCGTCGATTAAAGGCATGTCGCCAGGTAAAATTATCGTATAGCCTTCTTCATCTTTTATCAACTTTTCCGCTGATAATACTGCGTGTCCCGTACCAAGTTGTTCTTTCTGTACGGCATACTTTACCGTAGAATTCAAGATTTCCTGTATTACTTCTTTTTTATGGCCGACGACTGTTATTAATTCATCAATCATCGTCGATTTGTAGAGATGTTCCACGATATAGGCAATCATCGGTTTTTTAAGCAAAGGATAAGCGCATTTTGGTAAATCCGTCTTCATTCTGGTGCCTTTTCCCGCAGCCAGGATTATAGCGTATTTCTTCATTTTTTCTCCCCTTTAAAAGCGTAAACCGCCTTTATATATTTCCCTTCATTTTTATGAGACTCACAATGTCATTAGCAATCTCTTCAACCAACTCTTTGGTCTTGGCAGAAACACTCACCCTAATTAACGGTTCAGTACCACTTTTTCTCACCAATACTTTTCCGTCTTCACCAAGTGTTTTTCGGTATCTATCGACCAAATCAATAACTTCAGGGTCATCGACTAGACTTCGGTCGATATTTTTGATGTTAATCAGAATATCGGGATAAAAGCTCACTTCTTGTTTTAAAACCGATAGCTTAGTCTGGTAATGATTCAGTATTTTCAGCAAATACCAAGCGTTTAAAACGCCGTCGCCGGTTTTCAATACCGTCTTGTTAATGATGTGTCCTGAGTTTTCTCCGCCCAATACTGACGCTTCTTCATCAAGAGCCTTGAAGATATATTTATCGCCGACATCGGTTTGTACGACTCTTATATCCAGATTGTTTAGCGCTTTAATTATACCTAAATTACTCATTTTTGACAAGATTACCACATTGTTATTCAATAAGTTTTGGTCCTTAAGATATTTGGCGAAGATATAAATCAACAAGTCGCCGTCGACAATCATTCCCGTATCATCGACGACCAGGATTCTATCCCCGTCGCCATCAAAGGCAATCCCCAAATCAAGATTCTTGGTTCTTACCAAGTCCTGTAGCTTGTCTAGATGAGTAGAGCCACAGTCTTTATTGATATTGTAACCGTCGGGTTCATCGCCAATAACATGATATTCAGTAAATAGTTGCGGTAAAATATTCGTAGCGGATTTGATTGTTGCGCCATTGGCCAAATCGAGTCCGACTTTCAAAGCTAGCTTAATAGGAAAGTCCTGATACAATTGGTAGTAGTTTTTCCAAATGGAATCAATTTCTGTTTCCATGCCAGGAATTACTCCAGCCAAATCGATATCGTTGTCAATTACCTCTTCAATCAAAAGTTCATCTTTTTCAACAGTTTTCTTCCCGCGATCAAAGATTTTTATGCCATTGTCATAATAAGGATTGTGGCTCGCAGTGACCATGATGCCAAAACAATCGTTATCAATTGCGGCAAAAGCTAAAATTGGTGTCGCGCAGACACCAATATCACAAACATCAAGTCCGGCCATCAAAGCCCCTTTTTTTATATTCTCAACAATCATACTTCCGGATATTCTCGTATCCCTGGCGATGATGATTTTATTGGTTCTATCTTTAAAAAGATGCATTGCTTTACCAACGCGCAGACTCATCTCTTCCGTGATGAAATCATAGGCTTTACCTCTGACTCCGTCGGTTCCAAAATATTTCATTCTCCAATCACCTATTCCACAGTCACTGATTTAGCCAAATTTCTCGGCTTGTCGATATCGAGTTTAAGCTCTTTGGCTTTATAGTATGCGATTAATTGCGTCGGTATTACTGTCAAAAGCGGTGACAAGAATTCATGAACATCAGATAAAATGACGTCATCAGCGCTGTCGCTGATGGCTTCGGTGGCGATGATTATCGTTTTTGCACCTCTAGCTCTCACTTCCTGAATATTGCTTCTAGTATTATGATTGATGGCTTTTTGAGAAATGATCGCAATCACCGGGACGTCTTTTTCAATCAAGGCAATCGTTCCGTGCTTCAACTCGCCGGCGGCGAAACCTTCAGTTTGAATATAGGATATTTCTTTAAGTTTCAAAGCGGCTTCCAAAGAGGTATAGTAGTCAATTCCTCTACCGATATAAAAACAATTTCTTTTCTTCAACTTTTTCTCGACTAGTTTTTCGATATACTCTTTCTTGTCGATAATCGCTTCCATGGCCACAGACAATTTTGAAAGTTCAAAAGCTAAATCAAAAGGTTTTTCTTCAGAAAGAACATAAGCCAAAATTGCCAAGACGGTGACTTGAGCAACATAAGCCTTGGTTGAAGCGACCGCTATTTCCGGTCCTGCATAAATCTCTAGGGCGTGATCAGCTTCTCTGGCGAGCGTCGAAGTGATGACGTTGGTAATTGTCAATACTTCATAACCCATCCTTTTTACATTGACTAAACAAGCCCTTAGATCGGCCGTTTCGCCTGATTGGGAAATCAAGACGAAAAGCGCGTCTTTTTCCAGAAGCGGAGGATTATAGGCAAATTCGCTGGCGATAAACACTTCAGTCGGAATCTTGGTCAGGTTTTCAAAATAAAATCTGCCGATG
>JAQVFZ010000155.1 GCA_028697025.1 Candidatus Izemoplasmatales bacterium
ATCGGCCCTGTTAAAAATAAGCCGGAACTTCTACCCGGCGGTGAACTGATTTGCCCTACCAGCACTGAACACAATGGCTGGCAGGTGCATATGGAATTTACTTCTGACCGGGGAAAAACATGGGAACGGACAGAACCACTTAACGACGGGAAAGGGATTGCTGCCATTCAACCCAGTATTTTAAGACATCCCGGAGGCAAATTACAGATTTTGTGTCGCAGTAAAAATAAGAGGATTATGTCGGCCTGGTCTGAAGATAACGGCCGTACATGGAGTAGACTTGCACCTATTGACCTTCCGAATCCAAATTCGGGAACTGATGCCGTTACACTGAAAGATGGAAGACACGTTTTGGTCTATAACCATATTGATCCGGATAAGGAGTGGGGCAGACGGAATATCCTGAATGTAGCTGTTTCAGATAATGGATTGAATTGGCAGGCAGCAATCCTGCTTGAAAACGACCCGGACCCTGATAGTGAGTATTCTTATCCGGCTGTAATTCAAACTGATGATGGCATGCTGCACATAACTTATACATGGAACCGGAAGCTGATCAGGCATGTCGTGGTCGATCCGTCGAAATTCCGGATGAAGCCTGTGCTGGCAGGAAGGTGGCCGGATATGTAGCTTTTTCAATTTGACATACGCCTAAAATTAAAATAATGAATAAGATTATTTTGAAGCCGTTGATGCTTAAGTATTTAACTTTGGCGCTTCCTGGTTTTCTGGCGGGATATTTATCAATTTCCACTCTTCTGTCAGTTGCACAGGAGGTGCCGGATTTATCCTTCCGGTCAGAGTTCATTTTTCCGCTTCAGGAGAAACATGTTCACAGTAGTTCTGTGGTGGAATTATCCAATGGTGATCTGCTGGTGTGCTGGTTCGAAGGTTCGGGCGAACGAAAAGCCAATGATGAGGCAGTAATGGGATCCCGGCTGAGAAAGGGGCAAATCCGGTGGAGTGAGCCGTTTGTGATGGCCGATACTCCCGGGAATCCTGATTGTAATCCTGTTCTTTTCCTGGATGCTGAAAACCGCCTGCACCTTACCTGGGTCGTGGTAGTGGCTAATCGCTGGGAGGCTTCTTTGCTGAAAACACGTATCTCAACTGACTATCTGAGCGATGGCCCTCCAAAGTGGGACTGGCAGGATGTGATTCTGCTGAAACCGGGTGAGGAGTTTGCCGAAGCGCTGGAAAAGGGTTTCAGGGAAATGGATCCGCCCGGACTTGCATGGGCTGAGTATGCCCCGCAATATGAGCGAATGATACTGGAGGCTGCCAAAGACCCTGTAAAACGTGAAGTGGGCTGGATGGGGCGAATTCAACCGCTGACATTGAAAAACGGACGGATGCTTTTACCTCTTTATTCTGATGGCTACAATGTTTCCCTGATTGCCATTTCTGACGATAACGGAAACACCTGGAAGCCCGGCCTGCCCATTGTGGGGCGCGGCAATATACAGCCGGCGCTGGTTTTGAGAAAGGATGGTACCATTGCAGCTTTTATGCGCGATAACGGCGATTCTCCACAGCGGATTATTGTCAGTACTTCAGAAGACAATGGATATACCTGGAGTGTTTCTAAAAAAACTGACATTCCTAATCCAGGCTCCAGTGTGGAAGCAATTGCCCTGAAGGACGGGCACTGGCTGCTGGTATGCAACGACCTTGAAGGGGACAGAAACCGTTTGGCTGTATCACTTTCCGATGACGAGGGAAAAACATGGAAATGGAAGCGCTACCTGGAATATGAGCCGAAAGGGCATGGACGTTTTTCTTATTCAACTGCTATTCAAACTGAAGACGGACGGGTTCATATTACCTATTCTTACCATACTATGAAGGGAAAATCGATTAAACATGTATCCCTTTTGCCGGAGTGGATCAAAGAACCATTTGCAGGCGAAACAAATGCTGAAAAGCTGGGCTTCCCCAAAGGTAAAAAAGTACTGCTCCTGCATATGGATGATCTGGGTATGTGCAGGGAGGCTAATGATGCCGGAAAGTTTTACATTGAAAATGATTTCATTCTGTCGGGGGCAGTTATGATGCCATGCCAATATGCTATCACTTTTGTGGAGTGGGCAAAAAATGTTCCCAAAGCAGATATCGGAGTGCATCTTACCCTTACAAGTGAATGGAAATCATGGCGCTGGCCGCCTGTGACGGAGGCTGAGACAGTGCCGGGATTGATTGATGCTGAAGGGAGAATGTGGAGAAGTGTGCCGGAGGTTGTCATGAATGCCACTCCGCAGGAAGTGGAGATGGAGATCAGGGCACAAATTGATAAGATGCTTGCCCTCGGATTAACCCCAACTCATATAGATACCCACATGGGAACTCTGTATGGTTCTAAGGAGTTCCTGAAGGTTTTTCTCAATGTGGCTGAGGAGTATAAAATTCCGGCTAATGCCATCGACCTTTCCAATCCCAGGGTTGCTGCATTCTACAGCGCAGAAGGGTATCCGGTAAATGATGAGGTGATTGGATTGCTGGGTAATTACAGTCTGCCGCGGCTTGATAATTTTGGCAGTGTGCCCAAAGGGGACACTTACGATGAGGTGAAACAGAACTTTTTTCAACTGGTGAATGCGCTGGATCCTGGATTAACGGAAATAATTTTTCACCCCTCTTTTGAAACCGAAAATATGAAAACTATAACCGGCTCATGGCAGCAAAGAGCATGGGAAGCTAAAATGTTTTCTGACAAGGAGGTAATAGAGTTCTTCAGGGATAATGATATAATCATTACCACCTGGCGGGAAATAATGGAGCGGTTTAACAGAAAATAAAA
>JAQVFZ010000028.1 GCA_028697025.1 Candidatus Izemoplasmatales bacterium
TCAGCAGATTAAAGCCCATTTCCTTCATTGACTTTATATCGTTGTAAAGCGCTTCGTCCGCTGGATTCGTCAACAATCCGTCAGGATAATATCCTTGGTCAAGAACACCTGATAAAAGATATGGTTTATCATTGAGATAAAATCTCATTATCCCTTTTGCATCTGCTTTTCTTTCGAATTTTCTCATGCCGAAATATGTAGTGATTTTATCGTTTTTATATGTGATATCCAAATCATATAAATTGGGTGACTCCGGAGTCCAAGGTAAAAAGCCGGGAATCTCGATTGAAAAATTCTTGTCATTAAACTCTTCAATATCAATCAGTTTGCCTCGATAAGATAAAATCGTTTTAAATGCTTGAAGGCAAGAATCATCATTGGTTTTCATGTTGATATAAAGACGGGAATTATCATAATCAGGAATCAAAGTTATATCTTTAATATAATCTTTATCCACGCTCTCTAGCCAAACGGTCTGCCAAATACCTGATTGAGGGGTATAAAAGATTCCACCTCTTTTTAGTCTTTGTTTTCCTGTCTGTCTCGATCCGGTATCGGATATATCCCTCACTATGACTTTTAGATCGAATTTTTCTGATTTGATAAAATCAGTAATATCAGCACTAAAAGGCGTAAAACCACCAAGATGGGTTATCGCTAACTGATTATCAACATAAATTTCAGCTTCTTGGTCGACTGCACCAAAATGCAATAACAACCTCTCTTTAATAAACCTTTCAGGAAGATTGACTTTCTTAGTATAAATAAGGTATTCATCTGGCGCAAGGAATCTATTTACTCCTGATAAAACTGATTCAGGTGAAAACGGCACTAAAATCTTCCCGTCTATTTCATCCGATAACTTATTTTTGGAGATGGTATAATCCCACTCGCCATTTAGATTCAGATAACTGTCTCTAACCAGTTGTGGTCTAGGATATTCCTTTAATATATTATCCCTGTCTAAAGACTCTCCCCATTTTGTATAAAGTTGTCTCATACAAGTTCATCTGCCTTCTTCTCATTCTTGAAAGCGATAAATATCGGGATCAAGATAAATAATACAGTGATAGCCGAAGCGATGAATATCTCTGGTGTCGGCACCGGTTTCATGACCCCCAAATCATCGTAAAACATATTGTTGTCGGTAATGACTCTAGCTCCGATAAAAGGACCTATAATCATTGGAATCATCACATAAAATATCATTCTCAATCCTTGGAAATGACCCACTTTATCCAAAGGCGTATAATCCCTGACCTTAACATTGAAGATAGCGGATAAAACCAAATTACCACTCATCATGATAAAACCGGAAATACCGACAAGTATGACGTTTCTCGTCAAGAATAACATTATCAGTCCGACAACCATAGTTGACATTGCTGGAATAAAGAATTGATTTTTATTGTGAGGTTTGATCATTCTGCCGACCAAAACACTTACGACTGAAGCCAGGAGCAAGACAACCCCTAACAAAATAGCATATGAATCAATGCCAAGATATCTTTGCATATAGATAATGAAATAAGGCATGTATATTTGGGTAGATATCCCAAATATGGCCATTCCTATAAGATAGATATATAATTTCTTATTTTTCTTGATGTTTTTAGGAATGAAACCATATGTCAAAGTCTGAATATAATTCGATTCAGATCTTTGAACATTTGATTCTTTGATTAAAAAGACTCCCACAACTCCGCCGACCATCACCAATCCCCCGGAAATCATGAAGAACAACGGCCAATTGTCTTGTTGGACCATAATATCAAAACCACCGAATATTATCAATAAAGCCATTAAAGGCAAAACGGCTAACACGCCTTCAATCTTGCCGCGGTTATCAGCATTTGTCGAATCGGTTATCCAAGCATTGAAAGCTCCGTCATTTGCCATTGAACCGAAAAACGTCATTATGCAGTCCATGATGATTACAATAATAACCGTCGCTAAAATAACATTACCAGTGGTTGAAAATATCTTGGAGATATTATCAACCGATATGAATGCAAATGAAAATGTCGCAAGACCCCATAAGATATAACCGATAGACATGAATCTTTTGCGTTTTGAAACCCTATCCGATAAAGCACCCATGAAAATAGTAGTCAATGTGGCTGTCACCGCACTAGCTGCCACCATCCAGGCAATAGCTCTGGGATCTCCAGATATGGTATTGTACAAAAACAAATTGAAATACATATTTTCAATGACCCATGCCAATTGTCCAAACAGTCCAAATAAAATCAATGTAGCCCAAAATCTTTTATCGATCTTCATTATTTGTTTCTCCTTTTAAAATGCGTATTTCTTAATATTGTAAATCCGTAAGGAATCAATTTAACGTCGATATCAACTTCATTAACAAGATCATATCCTGCAACGATTACCGAACATTCATTATCATGGAACGAATTGTCATTCTCTTTAACATTTACATCTTTTAATATGACATTGTTTTCTTTTACATATAATTCAACTTCATTATATTCAAGAGCGGTATATCCTCTATCGTGGAAAGGTTTGGTTCCTTTGATATAAAACTCTTCGTGCTTAATCGGTAAACTGAATAAGAGCGGACCTTTTCTGACACTGATTGTATCATCTTGATTTTCGATTATATCAACTTTGAAATCAAATTCGATATTGATTTCGTCTTGTTCTTTCAAAGAACCCAGTTCATAAAAATTTTTATCTTTTACAGTAGTTCTTTCATCATTAACCTTAATTTTAGTTTCTGATTTATAAGGAATCCGTAAAATCAATTTAGGGTCATCTTTATAAGTAATTTCAAGAATCTTGATAAATACTTTTTGTGAGAAAGGATAATTCGTCTTAATTTCAAATTCGACATGACCCTCTTCAAATTCCACTTTGAATTTACCGGATACATATAAGAATATCCCGATGTCTCCTTCTTTCTTCATTACAGCCGATAACATCATCTTCGGCCACCCTTGATGCATGTTGGCAGCACAACAGCCATAGTTAGGTTCTATACCGAAAGTATTGGCATACTTGTCGGTATCAAAGAACGGATGTTTTTTGATATCACAAGCATGTTGATTGACTTGTTGGACATATTGATGAGCGGTGAAATCAGGAGTGATTGTCGCCAGTAATGCATTATAAGCATAATACTCCAATCTGTCACAAGCTTCAATACTACCAGTGATTCTGATGGTTTCTTCCATGGAGTACATCATTTCAACCACATTACAAAGTTCGATACCCTTATCCGGCAAAACCCCATTCAAATGTTCATCTGAAGAAAATATGCCTGTAGCATTACCATGATATTTCAGAACTTCATCTAAGCCTTTAAACATCGATGATTCATCATTTTCCCAGTATGTCAAATACTTTAACGCCATAGCGATATTGACGCCATGCGTTTTTAAAAAAACTAAATTGTTCTTATTATCTCTATTTTTAAGTATTTTTTCTTTATTGACCTTCCGTGGTTTATTCCTCCTCTTTGTAAAGGAATCAATAATGTTGGCTAGATATTTAACTACCTTAAATAATCGCTGTGGCAGATATTCATCTGTTCTCTCTTTATAAGGAAAATTACTGAAGTATTCGCTCCAATCCAATGTATTTTCTTCCAGCTTAGTTTTTAATGTTTGAATTTTCTTATCATCTAGTTGATCGCTAACGAAATCAATCATTTCCAAACCTTCCATGCCTCTGGCATATCCCCAGAAGCCAAAAGGTATGTCGTCAATGCTGTCCAGCAAGTAATTAAGATATTTTATGACAAAAATAATTATGTCTTCATTTCTTGTTGCTAAATTAGCTGAAACCATTGCCTTTAATACTACAGCTCTTGGCCACCAATCGATATTCTTGGCAGGGCCAAAAAAACCGGAGTCTTCCCCGGAATCCAGGATTGATCTTATCCATCTGTCAGCTTCTGAAATTAGCTCATCATCTTTCAAAAGATATGCTAAAGGAATCAAACCGTCAATATAATAAGGTCCTCTTTCCCAAGCTTCACCTTCGCCACCAAGCCAAGCTGACCCATCTGATAAATCGGAGAAATAGTTCTTAATGTGTTTAGATAATCCCTCGCCTTGTTTTTTTAACAAATCTCTATGGATTCCTGATAAGTCAACTTCATCGATAAAAAGCTTATTCCAACTCATTATTTTATCCTTCATACTATTATTAAGTTAATGATACTAATATCATCAAACCATGTCAACATATCACCCTTAATTAAACCATTTTATTCATACTTAACGACATAAAAAACAATCAATTTAAGTGTATAAATTGATTGCTTTGTATTTATGCTCATTAAAATGACATTTTATGAGCTGAAAATTATTAGTTATAATTATTTATGATACGGCTAGATATAACTATATTGACATATTTTAAATGTCTTAACAATCAAATGTAAGATTTAAATAAATCAAAAAAATGAGAAAAACCACCAAAAATAAAGATAATGACTACTACAACAATAACAACGATTAACACTTGTGCAAGTAACATGTTTCTTAAAGTTGCATTTGAATAACTTGAAAATAAGATAACCAAAAACATAACTACATTAACTAATGGCACAGCCATCAAAAACCAAAATAAAAACCAATCGCCAACACTAAGTTGCTCTTTCGAAAACACTATTATTCCTCCCAGAATGTTTTATTAAGATTAAATTTAAAGGTCTTGCATAAGTTGCTTTATCATTATGCTGACTTATTTACAAAAACAAACTATAATATCCCAAAAATATCTATAACTTACTATATTTTTTGCTATTACCATAAGATTTCTCTACCGGGTATTTCATTGAATTTTTATCTATTTTATTATTAGTGACGTCAATTAAATCAATATTGAGTTCTTCGCATAACAATAATATATACCCGAATATATCAGCTACTTCTTCTTTTATATTTTCAATATCTGCATTTTCACTACCCCATTGATAATTCTCAAGTAATTCATTAGCCTCAATGCTAATACTTTTCGCCAAATTCTCAGGAGTATGAAATTGTTTCCAATTTCTTACATCTCTAAATTTTATTAACTTGGTTAATATATCTTTTATCTCTTTCAAAATTATCTCCTCATTTATTAATTATTTCTTTTATATAGTTTGATAGTTTCTTATCCTCACAATATACTAAACAACCTTTTTGCCCTCTTGTCAATAATGTTTTATATGTATTTCTGATAATTCTATCGATTAGTTCTGCATCTTTATCTTTTTTTAGTCCTCTTAAACTTTGGTCAGTTTTAGCTCTTTTAAAAGGATCTGTCAAAACATGTTCATTTCTATAAATTAAGTCTTTACCGATAATTACACCAACATAATCAAATTCTAATCCTTGAGAAGTGTGAATACAACCGACTTCTTCAAAAGAATCTTCATCTATAGCCCAAGTACTTGTGGTATTGAAATTCCATTTAGCATTAAAATCAAAGTCAAGTTTAATATCATAAGCGTTTTCATCTTTGTTCTTTTGAGTTATCCAGTCATAACAGTATCCAGCAACCATTCTAGCTTTATTGTTTATTCTATTTAACTCTCTTAAATCATTTCTCATCAAATTAGGATCATCATATATTTTAAATATATAATCATTGCTAAAGCCATCATAATTAGCGGTTTCTCTAATTTCAAGAAGATGATCGAGAAACGCCATGTATCCGTCGCTGCCATTGCATCTGAATTGTGAAGTCAATCTATATTCTTCGCCACTCAAAATTTCACTATTAAGTTGTTTTGCACATCTTTTTATTTCTTCAATAGAGCCAAAATCCTTTGAAGTAACTATTTGGTCCTCATCAATGAAAAAGACACTTACTCTTGAAGCGTTTATGATTTCTTTAATCTGGTTTTCACCCATATTTGCGAAAAGGCCAGATTTTTCATTTAGCCTATGAGCTTCATCGACCAAAAGGCAATCGTAAGTATTTTTTTCTGTATTTACATATGCTCCAGAACTTTTGAAAAGATTTTTCACATAATTGAGTTTATATTTCTCTTGCCTTAACTTTTGGAAGTATACATTACGCGGGGCGGCGTTTTTGGTCACATAATTTACAAGCTTATCTCTCAATTCAACCAATAATTGAATCGCGAGAACGCTTTTTCCGGTTCCGGGGCCACCTTCAACTATAACCGTATATTTCTTATTCAACTTTTGAGACATTTCTATCAGCCTTAAAATTGTTGAATATACTACTTTTTGCTCATCTATCATGACGAATTCTTCGTTTCCTTGCATCATTAAGGCAAGGGCGTCTTGTAAAGCTTTAGATGGTCTTATCTTGCCATTTTCAATACCAAATAAAAGTTCGCCGTTATCGTGCTTTTTAACATGTGATTTTATGAATGAACGTAATTTTAGCGCATCTAATTTCAAGAAGATTGGAGCTAACTCTATAGCCAACTTATATAGTTCATTATCTAAATGATTTCTATAATTTTCTTTAAAATTATGCAAGTAAGCGCAAGGCGCTAATTGTGCTTCGTACTTATCGACATATTCGCAATAATTTTCAATCGTTTTTGCATAAGAATACGCTTGATAAGAAGGATGAGTAACTGCTCTAATAGCGTTCCCGACATATGTGGTTACCAAGTCTTCTCTGCTGGTTTTTTCCGCAGTTTCCCATTGCTTAAGTTCCACAATAACCGCCGAAGGTTTGTTTTGTTCATTCAATCCGGATATTATAAAATCAACCCTTTTACCAGTTGCAGGTATTTGATATTCAATCGCGACTCTTATATCTTGATCAATTTCATGATCGTTTAAAACCAAGCTCATAGCTCTCAAAGAATTATCCCAGGATCTATATTCTTTATCTTGACCAAAAGGTATCCTTTTCTTTATAAATTCGCTTTCAATTTTATCAGCAATTTCACCTAAGAGAACGCTCTGATTGAAATCCTTGATTGTGCCTGAATAGATTAGCATGATAACCTCCGAAAAAACTAAAAAATATAAACATAGACGTTCATCATCATTATAACATTTTTGCCCAATTTTTGAACCAAGATTGAAAAAAAGGCATATTTATTGACAAATCTTTTGGCATTAGGTAAATGCTTTTATCAAGTTAAAGAATTTCCTAAAGAAAAGAGAAATATTGAATATTTCCCTTCTTCTGCGGTTTATAACATATTTGAGATTTTATTTATGGTATGGTTCGTTCTTATTAATTCTAAACGCCCTATATATTTGCTCCAACAATATCAACTTCATCAATTGATGAGGAAAAGTCATTTTCGAGAAAGACAACTTATATTTACTCTTTTCATAAACCTTCTGTCCTAGTCCCAATGATCCGCCGATCACAAAACAGATATCTGAATTCTCGTAATTGTAGATGTTATTGAACATTTCCGCGAATTCTTCGCTATCGATCATTTTCCCTTCGATTGCGAGAATTATCAAATACTCGTTACCGATATAATTCAAAATTCTTTCTGCTTCTTTATCTTTAATTATTTGTCTGTCTTTATCCGATAAGTTTTCCGGAGCTTTTTCGTCTTCTACTTCGATAAGGTCCAAATTGACATATTTGGATAATCTTTTGGAATATTCTTTTATTCCTTCTAAAAGATATTTTTCTTTGATTTTGCCAACGGAAACAATCTTAATTTTCATTTTCATATTCCTCTTTTAAAATCGCATACAGGTTTTCATCCAGCCAATTATCTTCATTAGGATCATATATGCATTTCTTGAAGGTTCCTTCCAAGCGCATATTGAGTTTCTTGCATATTCTATTTGATGGGATATTCTCTGGTTGGCATGTCGCAACCAACCGGTGGGTACCTAATACTTCAAATGCATATATCATCAATAAAGTTGCAGCTTCGGTGACTATCCCGAGGTTACGGTAGCTTTTATCTATAGTCCAGCCTATATCGTAGGTATCTCTCATAAACCAAGGATAAAAATCCAGATAACCGACCATTAATTTTTCTTTCTTTAATACAATGGCATAATGTTCTTGTGGAACTTTATTGACCATTGTTTTAATCTTTTCTTCCGTGAATGGTCTATCTACGAAATACTTTACCGTTTCTTCATCACTTAAAATATTAAAAAGCGGAGTGAAATCTTCACTCGTTAATATTCTTAAAATTATTCTCTCTGATTCAAGATAATTATTCAAATTTACTTTTTAGCTCGAGGATGAGCTAAATTATACTCTTCCTGCAGCTTCTCCTTCGATATTTTCGTATAGATTTGTGTTGTCGACAGACTCACATGTCCCAGAAGTTCCTGAACAATCCTTAAATCAACGCCATTGTTCAACAAGTGCGTTGCGAAGGAATGGCGGAATGAGTGGGGCGATACTTTCAATGTCGAGCTTTGGCGGGAGATTTCTCGCGTCAATATATCTCTTACCCCTCTTGAGGTTAGGGGATTGCCATGATGATTCAAGAAGACATGATTGTTGTCGACATCATTCCTTACCTTCAAAATTGGTCTAGCGTCAAGCAAATATTTTTTTATGGTATTGACGGCCAAGGCATGGATCGGTACGATTCTTTCCACCGAACCCTTACCCATGACCTTAAGCTCTTGCTTGACGAAATCGATCTCGTTGATTTTGATGTTGGTAAGTTCTGAAACTCTCAGACCACAACCATATAAGAGTTCAAATATCGTCTTGTTTCTCAAACCAATCGGTTTGGAAACATCGATATTGTTCAAGAAATCAATCATCTCGTCCTCATAGATGAATTTTGGGAGATGCTTGCTGACCTTGGGCAAAACGACGTTCTTGAACGGGTTTTCCCTGACGATACCGTCGTCCAGAAGATAGGCGAACAAGGTTTTGACGCTTGATATCTTTCTTCTTATCGACTTGGGATCAAAGTTGTTGTGCAAGTAGGCGATATAGAATTTCGCGATCCGATTGGTCACATATCTCAGTTCCCCCAAATCTTCGTTGGTCAGGAAGCTGACCAATGAATTGATGTCGTTCATATAGGAAATAACAGTATTTTCTGAATACTGTTTTTCATTTTGCAAATAATCCTTGTAACGCTCAATAATTTCTTGATTAGTCAATATTGCCACCTGCGATAAACTTGTCGACTTCTTCTAAAGCCCTTTTGACATATAATTCTTTTCTTTGGGTTTTATGATGAGAAAAGCCAAGTTCGGGAAAAATCCCGAAGTTGGTATTCATCGGTTGAAAATCTTCCACTGGACAATTGGCGATATAATGCGCTTGCGAACCGATGGCTGTTCCGACCGGAAAACCGACCAGATCCAAACCTCTTACAAGCCGGCTCATGTTAATGCCGGCGACAAGTCCTGAAGCGATTGATTCGACGTAGCCTTCCACTCCCGATAGTTGTCCGGCAAAGAATAGCTCGCTTCTTTTCTTTGCCTGATAAAAGGCGTTTATAGTGTTCGGCGCATTGATGAAAGTATTCCGATGCATGATTCCGTATCTTAAAATATTGGCTTTTTCCAATCCCGGTATCAAACGAATGATTCTATCTTGTTCGCTGAAAGTTAAATGCGTTTGAAAACCAACGATATTAAACATCGTCTTTCTTAAATTGTCTTGTCTTAACTGTACTACCGCAAAAGGTTTCTTTTCTCCGGCCTTACCTAATCCAACCGGTTTCATTGGTCCGTAAAGCAAGGTTTGATAACCTCTTTTTGCCATTTCTTCAAAGGGCATGCAGCCTTCAAATACTTTAAGTTCAAAATCCTTTAAAGGCGCTGCTTTTGCCTTTATCACTTCGTTATACCACTGATCATATTCTTCCTTGGTCATCGGACAATTGATGTAATCAGCGCTGCCTTTATCATATCTGCTCTTAAAGTATGCTTTGGTCATGTCGATTGAATCAAACTCAACAATCGGTGCTATCGCGTCAAAAAAATAAAGCATGTCGCTACCGATAAAATCCTTGATTTTCTCAGATAAAGGATTTAATGTCAATGGTCCGCTCGCGATGATGGTGAAACCATCAGGAATATCAGTTACTTCTTTTTCGATAATATTAATCAATTCATTTTCTTTCAATATTCTTGTTATTTCTTGAGAAAAGCCTTCTCTATCGACTGCCAAGGCACTGCCTGCCGGTACTTGATATTTCTCAGCGACTCTTATCAACAAAGAATCCAGTCTTCTCAGTTCCTCTTTCATAAGACCGGCGGCGTTATGAATGTCATTTGATCTTAAAGAATTAGAACAGACTAGCTCTGCTAAACAATCCATAGATTGGGCTTCGTTCTTCTTAATTGTTTTTGCTTCGAATAAATTAACTTTTATATTTCTTTTCGCCAGTTGATAAGCAGCTTCACTTCCTGCCAATCCACCACCGATGATATTTACGGTTGTTTGCATCTACTTTTACACATCCTTATCTTTTTATTATAACAAAAAAATGAAAAAACAGAAACCACTTCAGTTTCTGTTTTCAAATTGTCATTTCTTGAATTTTACGATGATTGGGTCGGTTCCTAGTTTAATCTTACCATTTTCGACTTTTACCATCTTGTTGGTCAAATAATTGCGGTATTTGCCGTCTTTAAGATTTACATCCAGATATCCTTCTTGCAAACCGACATTGAAGATGCCTTGTATCTCTTCGTCTTTATTGCTGAAGACTTGATATGCAACTCCGTCAATTTCCGGTAGGTTAACCGTATAAATGCCGTTAGCGAAGATTTTTCTTTTCTTCAATTTAGCTAGCTTGGTAATAAACTCGCTTAAATCATGATTTCTGTCATACATCTCTTTATCGAACAGATTCGGTTTGATGCTAGATGCATACTCAGTGCCCATATAAAGCATCGCTGCGCCTTTTTGCATAAACATGAACGCCAACCAATTCTTGACTTTCAAGAGATTGTTATCAACTTTTTTCATGATGCGGTCGATATCATGATTCTCCAAGTTATGTAGCTTGACGTAATTCAAAGGATAGATTTCATCTTGACGTTTCAAGCCTTCAAGGTATGGTCTTAAAGTGGTATGCCCTTTTAGATAGTTCTCCAGATACGGATCGATGTCATAATCATAAGCAATGTCAAATTCCTGATACATTTCACCTTCAGATGCACAAGTATACCCTTGGTCTCTCATGTACTTGCAATGACCGCCATGGACGGATTCGCTGATCCAAATAAATTTAGGATTGACTCTCTTGACTTGAATTCTTGCCAAATGCCAAAATTCTAACGGAACCATGCTGGCGACATCGCATCTATACCCGTCAACACCCATTCTCGCATAATACACAAGAGTATTTAACAATTCAAACCAGAGGTTCTTGTCTTTGGTGTAATCCAAGTCGACGATATCCCACCAATCGCCGACGCGATTGGCGATTTCACCTGATTCGTTCCGATGGAACCACTCTGGATGTTCTTTCAAAAGTCTTGAATCTCTTGAAGTGTGATTAAAAACGATATCCATCATGATTTTCATCTTCTTGTCATGTACGGCTTTAATCAATTCGGTGAAGCCATTCAAACCGCCAAGTTCATCACTGACTATATTGTAATCCTTGATGGAATAAGGACTGCCCAATTTGCCTTTTCTGTTCTTCTCACCGATTGGATGTATCGGCAATAGATAGATAATATCTACTCCTAAAGCCTTGATTCTATCCAAATCATCGATTACGGCCTTAAAGTTTCCCTTCTCGGAAAAGTTTCTCACATAAATCTGATAAATCACTAAATTCCTTAACTTTATACTGGTATTTTTCATAAAACTTCCTCCTAGTCAACATAAACATTCTACTACAAAACACCATGAAAGTCCATGATTTCGCCGTCAGTATAGTTATTGACTTTGATTTTTAATAACTTTCTTTATATACACTGTCTATATGTAACAAGTTACACATTTTTGAGTAAACCACTTTAAAAAAAGATAAAATACCGGTATAATCTAACTATAACAAGAAGGATGTGATTATATGGCG
>JAQVFZ010000156.1 GCA_028697025.1 Candidatus Izemoplasmatales bacterium
AACTGTAAAGAAATCCATTCTTTTGTTCTCTGAATGAAAATCTAAATCTAACCCAATTTCCCTGTCAGCTAAATTCCAGTTTGAAACATCTGTTTGCCAAATCAAAATTGGTTTTTCGTAAACATCTACATTATCGTTCTTCAACCAATCAGTTTTCCACCATTTAAGGGTATTGGCCGACCAGCCACTATCAATAGAGTGCGGGGGGATATGCAGAGCTTCGGCTAGATAATTATCAGCCACTTGATAAAAAGTCTGATAATAAAACGCTGAATCACTTCCGCCTAAGAGATTAACAACTTTAGAATCATCCAACAAAACTCTTCTATCTATTTTAAAGGCTATTCTGTTAGTATTAAAAATACTTTCCTTGGTAGATATTTTGAGGTCACTTAACTTCTTAATTTCACTATAAATCAAAAAATTATTTCTATCATCAAGGGGAGAATTGTCGCTGATATTATATTCATAATTCACGCCAAAAATTTTTGCCCCCCATTTTAAATCAATGACTTTATCCAAATCTTTATAACCCCAGACAAAATTTTCATTATTCTCGCTCCAACTTCCCAGTAGCGACATAATAAATCGGCCGTTAGCTGAAGATTCCATAAATAATCCCTCGACCATAGGCAAACCATAATCTTCAACTATCTTCATTCTAGTACTATGGAATCTGGCGTCCATATTCTTGCTATACCCGGTCGCAATTACTCGACCAGAGTTATAAACATTTTTAGCCCCATCCAAAAGCTTAACCGGAAACGGTCCGACCGGAATTATTCTAAAAAAGAAGAAAAAATAAATTAGAAAAAATAAAGCAATTAAATTAGTTTTAACCCAAGCTAATTTAACATCTTTTAGAAGATAAACTAAATTCAGAGGAAAAAGAATAAAAGGATAAACTAAAAAGCGATAAAAATGTATAGGCAGCCTATCACTCGGAAAAAAATATCCAATAAAATAAAATAAAATAATCGCTATATTAAAAATCGCTAGTGCGGCTATAAAGATATTATTATTTTTTCTAAATTTAATTAAGTTAAGAGTGGAAATCAAGATAATAAAAGGCACAATAACTATTACAAGGGGAATTTTAGGATCATAACCTGAAGAGCCGGAAATATAATTTAAATTTAATAAAAACGGCAACCACCAATAAGCTGACAAAAAAATTCCTAGGAGTAAATGTGCTGTAATATTTTTAAAAAACTTCTCACCAAAAGACAAGCCTAAAACGATAATCGCTAACAAAAGCGCAGCACCTCCAGTAATAATATGAGTTAAAATATTTAGTGCTAATAAAACGCCTGACAAGAAAAATCCGCCTTTTTCTTTTAAAGAGCGATAAAGAAAATAAATATAGGTAATAAAAAGCATTAAAGAAAACAAATGAGGGACCATGCCAAAAAAAATATCGGAAAACATGTTACCACTTAAACCGATTTCTAAAAAATAAAAAAAACTGACTATAACTAAAGACAATTCGGCCGCTTTTTTCTTCTCTAAGATTTTTAAAGCGAGCAAATAAAAAATAACCACGAATCCTAAAATAGCTAATGTTGTTATTATTTTTAACGCTATTTCAAGAGAAAAAACAAAACTTAAAACAGCGGCTAGCCAATGAAAAAAAGATGGATAAAGCAAGCCCTGGGGATAGCCGCTTAAAAAATAATGGTTCCAACCGTCCGGCCAAGGATAAAAACTATTCTTAATAAAATAAATATTAGATATATGGCCCGCCGTATCGAATCCTTCTAAATTGTTAGCCAAGAAGAATGGTAAAATTATTAACGTTAGAGCTAAAAAAAATATAGTCAATAAAATGTGGTTGTTAAAAATAAATGACTTTATTTTTTTCATAAGAGGTTAATAAATTGATCCTTTGCCAATAAAAAAGGAATGGGAAAAATAATATGAGCCGTCCAGAGACCCCGCCGAAGAAGAGAGGTTGGGATTTTCTTCTTCTAGCCTGATATGGAAATAAAATTCATTAGCATACGAATCAAAATGGTAAATATAATAAAAAGGATTCTTATTCTTTGGATCTACCGGTAATTTAGACATGTAGGGGGATAATTGATTCTCTAGGAGAGCCCATCCGCTCAAATGAGAATAAATATCATGAACACCATACACATAAGGATAAAAGCCGTTATCATTAAAGTACATCTCCATAGCATTAACTATTTGCCTAGCGTCAGCCATTCTCTTTACATCTCTAGCTTTCGCCCTTGCAGAATTTAAGGCGATAACAGAAATAGTCCCTAATAAACCAACAATAGCGATCACTACTAAAAGCTCAATTAAAGTAAATCCCTTCTTATTAGCCATAGTAATTTATAATAACTTACTTTTATCACTTAAAAGTTCCTCCGAGAAACAATGGGGCATCCGATTTTTTCTCTATGATAAATTATTTTACTTTCCGCAACACTTTTTATAATTCCTAGCGAGCCCGCAGGCGCAAGCTTGCTTGCATCTGGGGCGAGCGACGGAATTACACACCTGTCACGCTCCGTGACAGCGTTTATACTTCTTCCCGCTGCCGCATGGGCAAGGATCGTTGCGGCCAACCTTCTCGCCTAGCTCGTCTTTAGTTTTTTCATGTACCAAATCAGCGGTATTGCGTTCACCGGCCTGTCTATGCATTTCTTTTTGCGCGCCGGAAAATTCTAATTTCTTTTCCGCCTTATTGGCAAAGGCCTGAAGAACTTGAGCGCTAACCGAGGACAATCCATCGGCGGTTCTATAAATACCGTAAACGACATTCTTATTGA
>JAQVFZ010000001.1 GCA_028697025.1 Candidatus Izemoplasmatales bacterium
AATACTGTAACATAAATAGTTATTGTAGCTATATTTCCTGCTACGTCGCTTACAGTATAAGTAACTTCATATTCTCCAGGAATAGAAGTATCGACGTTGCTAACATAATGTGTTGAATCAAGAGTGATTTCTCCATCAACCACGTCATAAGCGCTAACACCAGCTAGAGGGTTATAATCTGCACCAGTTTCGAGAGTCAAATCTTTTGCACCAGAGATAACTGGAGCTTGAGTATCAGGATCCGCTGTAGATTCTTCGATAACTATGTCGTCATAATAGACTACAGTTGCTAAGTTAGCGGTACCTACTCCACCAGTTACGGTACCCATTCCAAATAATAATTGACCTTCGCCAGTAACTTTATTATGAGTAAATTTAAAGGTGAATGTCTGCCAATCTGTACCTAAATCAAACACGTGAGGTTGAGCTGGCATATAATCGTCAAACCAAGGAGCTGCCGGTAATAATTTACCGATTTGCACTTGAATCGAACGAACTGCGTCAGCTTTAGCCTTAAATGTCACTTGATAAGTAACGCCATTTTCAAATTCAATAACATTGCTTTCAAGTCTTGGTGCGGCTGCACCCCAAGAAGCCGCTTCAATGTCAACAACCCCTACACCATCGACAACTGAGAATGTTCCGGCTGCGCCTTCAAACAAACCTAGATTCCAAACAGCGTTTCCAAGCGAGAAGTCACCGTTTTGAACCATTTCGTCACCAATCAAATTTGGGTCGATTTCAACATATACATAACGAGATTCTTGTTTCTTGTTGCCAGCTGCGTCGTATACGGTATAAACTAAGAAGTTAGTTCCTTCTTTAGTTGTATCCACTACGCCGGCTACAGTAATACTGCTTGTGATATCGCCATCTTTATTATCTGTCGCTGTAACACCTGCCATCGGGTCAAATGTTTCGTTCAAATAGATAGTGACATCATCAACACCGTTAATAACTGGAGCTATAGTATCTTGTTCTACTGTTGTTGGTGCTTCAGTAGTAGGAGCTTCAGTTGTTGGTGCCTGAGTTGTAGGCGCTACTGTTGTTGGTGCTTGTGTCGTAGGCGCTACCGTTGTCGGAGCTACTGTCGTAGGAGCTCCAGTGGTTGGTGCTTCAGTTGTAGTTACGCCATTACAAGCGACTACTGCTAAAGCCATTACGACCATTAAGAACATAAATAAAACTTTTTTCATAATTTCCTCCATTTTAAATTTTTATTTTATTTGAATGTTAATTTTTTTGTAATAACCATCTCGAATTTTTACTGCTAAATCTCCGATAACTTCTTTTCCCTCAATCACCTCCATTCGCTCTTCACTATCAATCAATTCGTAACGATAAATAAGAGTATTGTCAAAGGTGTCTTTTTGTTTTTCGTTGATATATGTAATCATCGTTTTGCTCAAAAACTTGAATGAAAGCCTGTGATTTTTGCTAAAGAAACTTTTTTCGATAATCGGTTTAGGTTCAAATACCAAAACGCCATTTTCATACCTGAAAGGCTCTTTGCCAAGCATCATAAGTGTCCAGATGTTCAATGTCTCGACTGTCGATCCACTCAATCTGGCAAAAAAGCCTTGACCATGAATATGTGGATTAGGGTTGTTCGAAGTTGCGATGAAACTGGAATTTTCCAGGATGCTGCGTCCATAAACTTCAGGATTCATGAAACATACCAAATTTGTTTTCAACTCAGTAAAGAATTCTTGATACAACCCGGCTTTCAACAAACCTAGGACATATTTATAAGTCATATGCAAGAAATTGCTTTCCCTTTCCAACCATCCCGGTGTAAAAGCCTTGATTCTACCGATTTCAAAGGTGTCTTTCTCCAATGAAACCGAAGTCCTGTATTGTTTTAAAGGCTTATCGTATAATTCGGTGTTTTTGATGGTTCTGTACATCTGCCTTAGTTTATCTTTGGAAAAATCGGTCTTAAGCAACCTAGCTGGTGCTTCCAAGAATGGAGATACGTCTTTTCTCACAAAACTTATCGGTTTTACTGTGTTTTCTTTCTGGTTGTTCATCTCATAATCTTTGACCTCATAAGTCAAGTAGGTCGGAATTATGCCATTGGAATCAACATAGAGTTTTTTCAAGGATTCATCAAGATGCTGCGCCATCTTGTTCAAGAGTGACTTGACTTCTTCAGTTCGAAGCAGGTTCAGTCGACCGGATAGTCCGTCATTGGTCTTCTCACGATATTCCTCGCGGGCAAGGACTCGATTTTGATAATCAAAACTGTTTTCCAGATTTTTAAACAACTCATTTATTTCTATTGGCAACTCAACAGAATCCGGCATTTGGTTTTGAAGCATGAAGTCGATTATTCTTTTTAATTCTATCGCCTCGGAAATACCAGAACCAAACAACCCAGGCAAACCGTTCATGGCGTCGTTCCAACCCGGTTTCCCCGCTTCCATCTCGACTCCCAATCCATTAGGGTCAAGTAGAGAAAATTTGTTTAGAGCTAAAATCAATAGTTTTATGAATAGGGTTGATTTATAATATTTGCCGTCTATCTTGCTGAAATCTCCCGGTTTATCAAGGTGTAGCAAACTCTTATATTGTCTGATGCGGTTGTCTTTGGTCAGAATGCTTTTATCTTTTTGCCTTAAAATCTTGATTGGAGAATTGAAACACATGAAAACTTCATTATGTAAATAATTATCCGCAAATTTATCAGGGTAAATTGCCTTATAGGCTTCAATCAAATCAAGGAAGTAAGTGAAATGATCAATCCAATATCCTTCTCCAAAATAACTTTCTATCTTCATATCCGATGAATCTATTACTTCTGCCAAATACTCTTCTTCTTTGGTTTTAACTTCAATTTTGTTGCGATCGATGAAATTAACCAGATCTCCCGGGGTGAACTTCCTTGAAAATATATCTTTCAGCAATTCGCAGTTTTTACCGAAATGTTTATTAATTAGATATTCTGTCTTTTCTGCTTTCAAAGTATAGGTGATGCCGTTCACTGACAACGGATTGTAGCCGTCAAGTTGAATGAGATTGCCAAATTGGAAAACGTTGAAGAATTCAACATCACGATGAATAATGGAATCGAGTCGACGGTTTTGACAGACGTCCCGGAAATTTCCCGGTCCGGTGGAATAGTACTCAGGCGCTAATGAAAAGAAATTGTAGTCTCTTTCCAAATCACCGTGTTTTCGGGCATAGATATGATAAATCTGTTTGCCGATGGTGATTGGATAACCGCCTCTCAATAGATTGTCCAGATAATTTTGTTTGATATATGCGTCAAACTCAGGATAAGCGGTTTCAGTATGAACATCTTCCAATAAATCTTCGATTATTTTCTTAGCCTCCAATTCTTTGTTCAAAACATAGTCAATGTTCGTAATTTGAGGCAATTTATCTCTTAAGGAGTTCAATGAATGTGTATGTCCAATAAGAGAAAAAATCTCGTAATCTTTATTTAAAGTGATTTCTTTCGGTATGAAGGCTGAAGGAACTTTATTCTTGTTCACTTGAGGCAGTTTCAACAATTCTGAAACTGATTTATCGACAAAATTCAGTGGTAAAGTTTTGGACGTGTCATAAGCAAAAATCAAGTCTCGATCTGCGATAATATCCAGTAAACCGCTTCTATCAAAGCCGACATAAAAGTTTCCCTGCCTTACCTCCGATACTTCTGCGCTATCGCCGGTTGAACCTCTTAATTTATAAAATGCAAACTTTTCTTCCAAACATTCAACGTCCATCCAGCTCTGCAACAAGTTCGATAAAGCCTTGAATTCTTCAGTTCCAAGTCCGGCAGGAAGGATTTCCGCCAAACCGTCGACTATTTCTAGTTTTTGAGGTTCCGGTTTCAAATTGACCAATTTGACCATTCTTGCCAAGGCCGGTATTTCTTCATTAGGAAGACCAAAATAGGAAATGATAACTTTTATACCCAAATCTGCATTTGTCTCTTCTATCGACACTTTATGGGGTTCAATGATAAGTTTGTTTTCATGTCTTGAGTTTATCGAAAATGGTTCGTAAATCTCATTGTTGATTTTGATAAAGGTTCTGAATCCGTCTTTACCGACGTTTTCGTAAGCTTTATTCGCGGAATGGAACAAGGTTATCGGATGATTCTTGTCTTGAAGTCCAAATCCGCTGATTAATTGCGCGCGATTGACGTAGAAAGCCCAAAGGGGAATACCTCTTTTGCCAGCTAGTCCCGGAAGAAAATTGGCGAAAGTCTTCTTTTTATTATAATTGTGAATTGTAAATTGACCGTTCCTGTAATAGTATTCAGATTTATCCACTATTTATTTACCTCCGCTAAAATTGTCATGATGCTTCTTTTTTCGGATTTTATGAGTTTTTTTGCAAAACCGAGATTTAATGATATGTTGTAATCAAATTCGCTTTCGTTAAGGACGACAATGACTATAGAACCGTCAGGATTCAAGAACGCTATATGTTTGACCACTTCATTTATAGATTTTGAAAATATTCTGAATGCACCGGGTTTTACATGTTTTGAAAAATGACCGATGTGATAGTATGAACTGTTGAAAATCAATTCGTCTTTATCTAAATTAGATAAAATTGGTGCGTCACAATAATTTCCGACATGATTTGGTCCGCCGAATTGGTCCAAAGTTAGATTCCAGTCGATAAAAGCTTCGCACCAGTTGCTGAAATCGCCAATGATGTTTCTCGCATATCTTTCTCCGGTTTCGTAAATATTCGGGTGAGGACCGCCTTCAATGCAACCTTCCGTGAAAATTATTTGTTTATCTGGAAACAGATCATGAACTTTACCGACATTAGCGAAATCTTCGCTCACATACCAATGGATTGCCGTGCCGGCAACATATTGGCTGGCAACGGGATCTTCCAAAACCGCTTTAGCTCTTTCAACAACGATATCGCGATTATGATCCCAAATAAAGATCTTTACATCCGAGAACTTGCTGTTCTTGATGGTCGGACCCAAGTAATCTTTGACAAAGTCACGTTCTTCTTCTTTTGTATAAAGACAAGAATCCCATGTTTGTTTTGCTGCCGGTTCGTTTTGAACCGATAGCGCAAAAACATTAAGGCCAGCTGCTGTAATTTTGTCGATAAATTTAACATAATAATTAGCCCACGTTTGAAAGAATTCTGGCTTTAAACTTCCGCCATAATTCATATTGTTGTTGGTCTTCATCCAGGCTGGCGGACTCCAAGGTGAAACCAATAGATTGATTTTATCTCTTCTGATCATTTCAGCTTTTTTGATGGTTGGTATGACAAATTTGAACTCACGAGAAATGTCAAAACTTTTAAGATCTTTGTCGTTATCTTTAACGTAAGTATAATTTCCCAAAGAAAAGTCGCTCGAGTTCATGTGAATTCTACCAAGATTATACGACAATCCTTTATCATCACTAAAATAGGCTTCCATCAAGCGATTTTGCTGCTGAAGAGAAAGCCTACTGAGTGTGTAACAAGCAGCTTCGGTAAAAGCGCCGCCGAAGCCGATAATTTTCTGATATTTTTTACTAAAGTCAACTAAAATTTCAAAATCCGGTTGATTCTGATTTTCAACCGGTATTTCCTCGTGACGTAATTTCCCGTACTTAGAAGTTACATAGATTTTCATAAACATTATTTTCTCCTACGAAAACGTTTTCGATTTTATTATATTAAATAATGTAAACGCTGTCAATAAACTTTACTCAAAAAAGGATGAAAAGTTAAAATGTGTAAACTTTACATAAAAAAAGCCCACACTTTCATGTGGGCATAATTACTAAAACAGTGATAACTGTTTGCCGTTGGTTTTTTTCTTTTCCAAGATCTCAATGTAACTGAAATAAATCTTATCTGCCAGATCTGATAAACTGATGTCGGTAGTGTCAATTACCAAATCCAAGCCCTGAATTTTTTTAAGATTGAATTCTTCTCTGTCCGAATGGATTCTTTTCTTGATATCCTCTGGGTGATCCTGCCTTAGGGTCATCCTTTTGATTCTGATGCTTTCTTTAGTTTTAAGGTAGATGGCCACTACTTGACATTCGCTTTTTTCTAAAAAGGATTTCAATCCTTGTGGTTCAAGGATGATGAATTTATCATCTGCCAGTTGATTTTTCGGGGTCCCATAGTAATTATTATTGTATACGGCGGTTTCCAAGAAATAATTCTGTTTTTTTAATTGCATAAATCTGTTTTTCGAAAGAAAATGGTAGTCAAAACCATCGATCTCGTTAATCCTTTTTTTCCGGGTCGTACAAGTTACAACCCGGGAGATCGGATAACGATTGATCATTATTTTCGCAGATTCAGTTTTGCCTGAAGCACTTGGCCCTATTAAAACTAGCATTATTCATTCTCCTTTGGTTTTCGCTAATATGATTATATCAAATAATATAGACATTGAAAAGTTGAAGATTGAAAACATCAATATTTAAAATCGATTTGTATAAACCTTTCAAAAGTAGTATAATATCAACGATATTTCTTGTTGATGAGGTTACTTATTTATGAAAAAAGTCAAGTTATCACCATTCGCAATAGTGGCCATGAGTTTTTTTGCCATTATCATGGTTGGTACATTTTTATTAAAACTTCCGATATCTACCAAAGAAGGGGTAGATCCATTATCGTGGGTCGATTCTTTGTTTATTTCCACTTCTGCGGTCTGCGTGACCGGACTATCAACAATACCAAATATAGCTGAAACATTATCTATCTTCGGCAAGGTGGTATTGGCCTCGCTTATCCAAATTGGTGGGTTGGGAATTGTAACTTTGGCGATTTATGTTCTTGTTGTTTTGGGGATAAAGATTGGTGTAACCGAAAGGTATATTCTTAAAGAAGCACTCAATCAACATCACCTCGGCGGAATGGTTAAACTGGTTAGATCCATTATCTTTACATCATTGATAATTGAAAGTTTCGGGTTAATCTTAAATTTCATTGTTTTTATTCAAGAATTCAATTTTCTAGAAGCTTTAGGTCATGCGGCTTTTCATACCGTATCATCGTTCAATAATGCTGGTTTTGATATTTTAGGTTCTACTTCATTACAAAATTATAACGCTAATATTTTATTGAACATAAACACCATGATTATGATTGTTATCGGAGGTATAGGCTTTATCGTTATCAGAGATATCGTTGATAAGAGATCCTGGAAAAACTTAAGCTTGTATTCGAAGATCGTTTTAAAAACTACATTATTGCTAATCGTTTTGGGAACTTTAATAATAAAACTATTTGAGTACAACAATATTTCTTGGCTAGAAGCAATTTTTACAAGCATCACTACGAGAACTGCAGGTTTTTCAACCGTGAATATCAGCGGCTTTTCCTACATGACTTTGGTTGTTATCATGATTTTCATGTTTATCGGTGCTTCACCTAACTCTACCGGTGGTGGTATCAAAACCACTACTGTTTATATCATGTACCGTTCAATAACCAGCTTCCTGATGGGCAAACCTTTCATCACCCACAGAAGAAAGGTCGAGGATCAAAACAAGAACAAAGCCTTCGTGCTTGTGACGTTGGCTTTCACCGTGACAATTTTCATATTCTTAGTAATTTCAGCAATAGAAACTAAAAATACAACGTACAACATGACTTTCATCGAAGTATTGTTTGAAACCTTCTCCGCCTTTGGTACTGTAGGCTTGTCTATGGGGATAACCCCTTATTTGATGCCTGCATCAAAAGTAATATTATCGATACTGATGTTTATCGGTCGACTCGGACCAATCACCATTTTCGGTATCATGAACAAAAATTGGGGCCATCCTGAGGTTTCTCATATCAACTACCCAGTTGAAAGAATATTAGTAGGATAAATCGGAGATTTTAAATCTTCGATTTTTTTTGCAAAAAAAAGACCGTTGCTACGCGGCCTTTAAGCGTGAAATCTTTTTTTGATTTCATCCTTGATTGATTTAGGAAAAAAGAAAATTATAAACAAGAGAATAAATATCGCCAAGCCAAAAGCTACCATAGCCGGCCAGTTGACAACTATAATATCCAAGAAAACCAATATAATTGGCGCTAGTGACAAAAAGACTATTGTCAGCAGATAAATGATGTAATCACGATAATCAATACGTTTGATCAAGATTATGGATGAAATAGCCAAATTGCATGATGCAAGTAGAAACGGCATCAAATAATCATATGACCATCTGCCAAGGTAATTCACCTCGCTTGCAACATATGACAATTCATCAATCAGTATCAATAAAGCAATCAGTAAGAAGGTCAAAATAACAAGTCTGAAAGCAATATTTTCTCTGGATAAAACACCAAAACTGATGACGATCCAGAAGTAAAAAATACTGCCAATCGGAATCAATGACCATAGTTCCGGATTTTCGTCCAAAGTAGCTAAATTGATAACCAGCAAAATAATGATTGAAAGAATGGTAGCGAACATTATTACCTTTTTCGTCAAAGGATATATCTTTCTATTAACAGAAACATATTCCGGGTATTTTTCAATCAAACCCTTAGTGTTTTCGCCCTCAAGTACCTGTTGACACAATGGGCAATATTTATTGTTTGTATTAATTTTAATCTTGCATTTATCACAATACTTCATCATTAGTATTCCTCCACATAATTGCTTTCTATTTCCACTTCAACACCTAAATTAGTGAAGTGACGGAAGAATTCTCTTTCAATTTTAGTCTCTACAATCGATCTAGTAAAGGTGATTTTAAACCGATCTTGGTATGACATGATCGAACAATTCAAGGTATTGAATTTTCCTGAATATACCCCAGCGGTCACATCATAAATATATGGTTGCATTGATTCTGGAAAGTCAATTTTTCCAATATTGGTCAAACTCATGGTATTTAATTTCATGCCCAACATATTATAGCCGATTTTCAGAGCATATTTCTTCAGAAAATACGGTGTAAAACGTAAAAAGACATTCTTCTCAAAGGCGACATTCTCACTCATCTTTCTGATGAGTTCGGTTTTTGTCATACCTTTTTCAAATTGTTCTTTTACAAGAGTGATTATTTCTTCGAAACTGATGTCATCCTTCGCCATAACCATATTGGTCTTGACAAAATTGGAAAAGTTTCTTAGGGTATTCGATGGAAAATGCTTTCGCAGATTTACCGGAACAAAAATTTTCACTGGAGCTTGATTGCTCTTGATATGACCACGGTATTGAATTTGCGTTACATATATCGTGTACATCATCAAAGCCGTCAAATACTCGGTTACAGTTAAGTCTTTAGCTCTAGCAATTTCTAACATTTTCTTTGTGGATATCGTCCCGGAAATCAAGCCGGTAAGATCTTCCGAAAGTGGCGTTCCTTTGATTCGATAAGCTCTTTTTTCCGGAATATGTTTTTTGTTTTTCCGATCATAGAATTTTGAATTGGCATCTTCGTATTCTTCCATGCTTGGTCTTTCGTATTTTGTCGGAACCAGATTATCGGGTTTTATATCCTTTCCTGTCAAAACCAAATATTCAAAAATTATTGCTTTTAATAACATGATAACTCCAGCCCCGTCGGCCAAAGAATGGAACATTTCAATTATCACGTCAGTGTTGCGATACATTACCCTAAATAAATATCCATTATTTTTGCGGGGATTAATTTCTCCGCAAACGTAATGTTTCAATTCTTCAACGACAAAAGGTCTGGAATTATAGTCAAAATAACTCCAAAACATTCCCTTCTTTAATTTAACCTTAAACATTGGATACCTGGACAATATCGCATCTAATGCAAGTTGCAGTAAATCTTTATCGACTTTTTCAGTCAATGTCACCGCTACTCGAAAGACATTTGTTTCGCGATGGTTTGATACTTCCGGAAAAATCTTTCCTGAATTATCGAGCCTAAACCAAGTATCATAACTTGATTCTTTATTCATAATGGTTAACTCCCGAGTTTTTCTTCAATAAATTCATAAATCAAACGCCAAGCAGCCCTAGAAGATGCCATCTTATTAAACCCCAAAGGAAAGACATGAAACATTCCTTCAAAATCATGGACAATCGCATTATCTACTTTTTCCGCAAGTTCCAATGTATCCGATTCTATCAACTCATGTGAACCGACGAACATCAACAAATCACAAAAATTATTATAATCTCCATACTTTGGCGAAATATAAGGGTGATGAAAATCATAATCGCCTGAATAAGATTTCTTTGGCAAAGGAATTGTTCCTAATCCAAAGAAAGGGTCCTTATCCTTGTTGATTTGGTAGGATTTGCCTTCAGCAGCAAAATCTGTCCAAGCCGACATTGTAATAATTGCTTTCGGCAATGGTATACTTCTATCTTTTAAAGCCAGCCCTAAAGCTAAAGCCAATCCTCCGCCCGCAGAATCGCCTGCCACCAGAATGTTTTCCGGCGGGAATCCGTCATCAAGGATATATTTATAGAGGTTGACCGCTTCTTCTAAAGCCTTAGGAAATGGGTGTTTGGGTGCTAGTGAATAGCACAATGAAAAAACTTTAAGATTTTTGTGTGACAACAGATATTTCTTGGCAGTTTTTCTGTAACTGTCATTATAACCGGAAACATATGCTCCTCCATGCAATTGAATTAAAGCATAGTCTGAATCTTGATCAACAAAATAGATAGTTTCCGTCATTGTTCCTTCAATTTTCAAAAATTCGTAATGAATTTTTCTTCCATAAGAATAATTTTCTGAAAGTTTGTTGGTAAAAGCAAACTTAAATCGAAAGTTGTATCTTTCTTTAGCTGCTTTGAATTTAAAGGCGAATTTAACCAAGCCTACACCAAATTTATCCGATAACTTTTGTTTGTGGAATATTATTTCTGCCATTTTTTCACCTCAATTTATTATACCACAAACTTTTTAAGTTAAAGAGTTAGAACAAAATTATTTCAAATTGCTACTACTTGGCTTATAATAGAATTGAACTATTATATGGAGGTTAGACTATGAATGTTTTAGAAAGATTTATGAATTATGTTAAATTCGACACCCAATCAAAAGTTGATGTAGAGGATTATCCATCAACAAAAAAGCAATTAGTATTGCTAAACCATTTGTTGAAAGAACTACAGGATTTGAATATTGAATCTAGTATTGATGAATATGGTTATGTGATAGGAAGAATAAAATCAAATTTAAGCAAAAGAACCAAAACAATAGCCTTAATAGCGCATGTAGACACTTCTCCAGACGCTAGTGGAAAGGATATTAAAGCAAAGATTATCAGGAATTATAACGGCGGTAAAATTGAACTAAACAGAGAAAAGGAAATGTTTTTAGACCCACTGGTGTTTCCTAACTTAAACGATAAAATCGGCCATGATCTCATTGTCACTGATGGTAATACTCTTTTAGGTGCTGATGACAAGTTGGGCGTCGCAGAAATCATGGCTTTCGCGGAGTTCGTGGTTAAAACACCTAATTACCGACATGGTGAAATTGTCTTCGTCTTTACGCCGGATGAAGAAGTAGGAAACGGAACCAAATTTTTCGATGTGAAGAAAGTAAATGCAGACTTTGGTTATACTCTTGATGGCTCAAAAGTCGGTGAAATCGCTTTTGAAAACTTCAATGCGGCCACAGCGAAAGTATTTATTAACGGAAAATCTGTCCATCCGGGTTCAGCCAAGAATAAGATGCTTAATTCAATTGACGTAGCTTATGAGTTCAATAGCCTTCTTCCAAAATTTATGAGACCGGAGATTACCGAGGGATATGAAGGATTCAATCATTTGTTGCATATTAACGGATCGGTAGAAAAATGTGAAATGACTTATATAATCCGCAATCATGATAAGGACGTTTTTGAAAAACAGAAAAAAGATTTCTTGTTCAATGAAGATTATATTAATAAAAAATATGGCTTTAATACTTTAAAAGTCGAAATTTCTGATTCATATTTCAATATGAAAGAAATATTAGACAATCATCAAGAGGTAATTGATATCGCTATATCAGCAATTAAAGAAAACGATATTGAACCGATTATCGAACCGATAAGAGGTGGCACTGATGGTGCGAGATTGACATTTATGGGGTTGCCTTGCCCTAACCTTGGAACCGGAGGTTACAACTTCCACGGTCCTTATGAATATGCTTCATGCAATGAAATGGATAAAGCTTTAGACATTATAAAAACAATCGTGACTAAAGTAGCTCAAGTATAATTTTTCCCATAAATTTAAAAGCCCTTAATATATCTAATTTAAGGGCTTTTTTATTATTTTTCATATGGTGTTTTATAACCATTTTTTGTACTTAAAAAATCCTATCATTCCTAAAAATACAACTATACAGAGTCCGATAAAAATCCAAATTCCTTGGGGATTATTAAAGATGTTCATGTAAACAAAGTTCATTCCAAAGACTCCTGCCAAAAATGATAGCGGGATGAATGTCGCTGAGAAGATTGTCAATACTTTCATGATTGAGTTGGTTCTTTCATTGATGTTATTCATGTGCATATCGTATAATGTTTTTATGTTTTCCCAGTCAAGATTAAGTTTATCATTTAAACGATATAAATGGTCAATTAAGTCTTGGTAATACTTTTTGAATTCACTTACATTTTGATTTTTGTAAATGTCATCAATAAGTTCTAGTGAATTGACAATCGAAAAAATATTTGATTTCATCATCAATACTTCTTTTCTTATGAGATGCAAGAAGTCGACATTTTGTGTTCTTTCCGCAATTATCAATTCTTCCCAATTTATCAATTGATTACCGATTTCATGTTCAAAAACGATATTTGCATCTATCAATGTATCAATAATTACATAAAACAGGTATTTGGAGTTAAAGGAACGGATTTTTCCTAGGTTGTTGTTCAATCTTTCTTCTATATTACTCAAAATGCCGGTGTCATTTTCATCAAAAGTAAAAACAATATTGTCTTTGAGAATAACAGATAAATACTCATGATCGAATTTGTTGTCTTTAAATGCAGCAGTTTTTATGATTGCAAAAAGACCATTATCGATCTCCTCAATCTTAGATCTTTGAGTCAAATTAAAAATATCTTCGATAATCAATGCATCTAAGTTGATTTTATTCAATTCTTCAACAATTTTTTGTGTGTCTTTCAACCCATTGACTCTTATCCATAATTGAGAATTTTCTATGGGCTCATTGATAGAAATTTTAGATTCAGTGTAGTAGATTTTTTTTATCTCTGTAGGATTTGGTTTCTCACTGGTGTTAAATATGGTTCCTGGTGGTAAAGATTTTTTAATTGCCATGTAGTTCACCTGATTTCTATAAATGTTATTATAAATATAAAGTATATATCAATTCAATTATTCCGTATGAAAGAATATTTGAAAAGATAATGAAAGCCGCGACTTTCAATCCCGTGCAGGTGTTGAATAATCTTTTAATTAAAATATTGTACTCGAATAAACAAAGAGTAAAAATTAATAAAACCACGGTATAAAAACTAAGTTTTCCAAATAGCAGATCGTGACTCAAAATAATATATGAGAATATTGGGGCTGTTAAGAGTGTCGAAGACAGAACGAGATTAAAGGAAATTCTCTTAAATAAAAATGCGGTTAGAATTTTAACAATTAGTACAAAAGCCATGAACATCAATAATTTTATGACAAATTCCAAAGTTATATCAAACATGGTTAATCTTCTTTGTGTAAAAGTTTTATTCCCACGAAAAAGATAATGCCGACTAAAACAAGACCAGTTGCTAGAGGCAAGAGGTATTCTGACATTATAGAAAGCATCATTGCCGACATCTATGGAAAATATAAGAAAATTCAATGTCTTTTTGGATAATCATCTTTTCCATCCTCTTTTTCTTTTATTATTGTTTGACTAATTATTAATATCTACCGATATTCATTTTAACATAAACGGATATTTTTATATAGAAACTTATGGAATTTTATGTTAGTATTCTTGTAATGATTATTATTTAGAGAGGTAGTTTCTATGAATAATTTTAGCAGTATTAAGCAAGCTACATACGCAAAAAATGGAGTGGTGGCAACCTCAGAAGGTTTAGCTGCTCAAGCTGGTTTGGAAATTCTTAAAAAGGGTGGCAATGCTATTGATGCCGCAGTCGCTACTGCAGCATGTTTGACCGTGGTTGAGCCTTGTAGCAATGGAATAGGCAGCGATGCATTTGCGATCATACATTACGAGGGTAAAATATACGGAATGAATGCCTCGGGCAGGAGTTCACATAATATCTCTATAGAAAAAGTCAAAAATTTAAAACATGAATCTATGCCTAAATATGGGGTAATACCGATTACCGTTCCCGGTGCGCCGAAGGCTTGGGCAACATTGATAGAACGTTTTGGGAATTTAAGCTTGGTTGAGGTCATGGAACCGGCAATTAAGCTGGCTAGAGAAGGATATTCTATAAGTCATAATGTCGGTAATTATTTTGAGAAAGCAATCAAGAATTATGAAGCAAATAATGTTGGTCCAGAGTTTGACCAATTCTTCAAAACCTTTAAAAATGGATCAAAATATTATAAAACCGGTGATATCTTCAAGAATGAATTGATGGCTAAGTCGCTTGAAGAAATAGCATACACAAATTCAGATAGTTTCTATAAAGGTTATCTGGCGGATAAGATTGATAACTTTATGAAAAAACATGGCGGTTTTATCGACAAAGAAGACCTGAAAAATTACGAGGTTGAATTCGTTGAACCCCTAAGCATCAATTATCGAGGTTATGATATTTTGGAATTACCGCCAAATGGGCAAGGCATAACCGCTTTAATGGCACTGAACATTCTCAAACAACAAAACACCTTTGTCAGGGATACCAATACGCTTCACAAACAAATAGAAGCCTTGAAAATTGCCTTTACCGATACAATGACTTACGTTACCGATCCTAAATTCATGAAAATAAACCCAGAATTTCTTTTACGTGATGAATATGCAAAGATAAGATATGCACAAATTGAAGATTACGCAAAAAAATACGAGCCGATAGATTATAAAAGTTCTGGAACAGTGTACTTGGCTACCGCTGATGAAATGGGTAATATGGTATCATTCATTCAGAGCAATTACATGGGGTTTGGCAGTGGTATCGTTATTGAGGATACCGGTATCTCGATGCAAAACCGTGGTCATACATTTTCCCTTGATTCAAATCATCATAACGCACTTGAACCGAACAAGAAAACATATCATACAATAATCCCAGGATTCCTCATGAAGGATAATTTACCTGTAGGACCATTCGGAGTGATGGGAGGTTTTATGCAGCCACAAGGTCATTTGCAAGTCATGATGAATCTGATTGACTTTGGCATGGATCCGCAAGCTGCTTTAGACGCGCCGAGATTCAGGTGGGATGAAGGTTTAAAAGTTGCTATAGAAAAGGGATTTAGCCCCTCTACCTTACATAAACTCTTGAAATTAGGCCATGAAGTTAGCTATGAGAATAAGATAGGTGGCTTTGGACATGGTCAAATAATTCTGAAAAATGATAACGGGTATCAAATAGGTACCGAAACCAGATGTCAAGGACATATTGCTTACTATTAAAAAATCTACTCGAGATGAGTAGATTTTTCATTTGTCTTCTTATACAATTCTTCAACCGCAAAATGAAATTTTGTGATTGGGTATTTCTTGTCAATAGGATATAGGTAGTAGGTGTCGTTATTGGTGGAGAAACTCAAGCAATCTCCCTTGCCGAAATATTCAAATTCGATATGAACACCATAATTGCTGAGAACCGGTTTATTAAGTTTGAACTCTTCGCCTTGAAAGTCAGCACTTAAGACGAAGCCTTTTTCATTGTGTTTCAACAAACCTTTTCCTAAACGATAGTAGCCGGTACTGTTTGGTAGAGAATCTATATCAACTTCGATCTCGACATCATACTTCCCGCTTTCAATTTCCTTTTTGACTTCTTCTCTTTGCCATTCAAACCAGTCCGGAATAAAGTCAAACTTGGTTTCTCCATTGACTTCTGACAATTTATTATTTTCGTCAACATAATATTTGTGATGGCAATTTTCGCAGAAAAGGTAATTGTTTTCGCTGTTCATGGTATTATCGCTAGAACAATGAGGGCAACGGTACAATACTTTATGAAGATTTTTTGCACGGTTATCGCCTTTTATTTTAATGCTATTTTTTAACTGATATTCATAATCGTTATAATAAAATGCTTTTCTTAATTTATCGTTGATTTCTTCTAAACTGAGTTTTTCCAAATCATCTTTTGTAAAGAGATAAGTCATGACAGATTTAACCGGAACTTTGCGTTTAATCAAATTCCATACCGGCTCATGCAGATGGTGCCCGTGTGATATCAATGTCACGACAGGAAACTTGAACATTTTGATCAGTTTACCTAAACTGTCAGGTAATATAGCTGTCGTGCCAATCAGAGAATATCTTGCCTCCGGATAAATAACCGCAATGGACTTATTGACTTCAAGGGTATGTTTCAATTGTTTAACTATAGCTGGATCGGCTACAAACTTTCTTTTACCTAAGCAACCGACATTTCGCATTAATCCTTCACGATTTATAAAACCGTCTACAGCCACAACATAGTTGGCTCTTCTCGGAAAAAAAGCACGCGTTGCCACCTTAAAATCAAAAAAACTGTTGTGATTACAGAGCAAAACATAAGGTCCTTTGACTTTGTCCATATTTACTTTTTCAATTTTCACGCCGCGAATGAATGTTTCCGGGATACTTAAAGCCCAAGCGAGAACTTGCAGATACCACTTGGCTTTTTTTGGCATTGATTTTAAGTCAAAGCGTTCCATGGCTTCGACTTCTTTGAAAGTTCTATATTGAATATCGCTGATTTTCATTTTCCTATATCCCCTTTTTCACGTTTAACTATTATTTTTTGCCAACAGTGGCGCAATAAATAGTGAAATGCTCTTCCCCATCAAGTTTTAATATTTTATCCAGCTTTTCTTGATCATAAGCACAGATGGCACAAACTCCCGAATCGATTGCTTCTGCAGCAAGAGATAAGTTTTGACATGCATGTCCGGCTTCAATAGCTATCATTTTGTGAGCGCAAAAATCATATTTGTACTCAGTCCTGAAAGGTACGCTAGTGAAAAAGAAGACTAATGCTGCTCCTCGCAATTGTTTTAAGAGACCTTCATTGACATTCTCATCAATTAAATCATCATTATCTATCAATGCCAAACTATGCGATTCTTGTATATACAAGTAGATTCCTTTTTCGATATCTTGAACTTTATTAATGAAAACATATGTTTCCATTGAATTCGTAGCGCCAGCGGTCGGTATGGTTCTGAAAACTGCGTTTTCACGAAACGACTCAACTCTGCAAGTTTCCCAGAGCAAGTATGAAAGTTCTTCGAAAGATAGATTAATATCACTATAGGACCTTAAACTTCTTCTTGAAGCTATCACTTCCTGGAGTGTTTTTCTTATGATATTCGGAAAAACTTTTAGTAAATCAATTTTCTTAGCTCCTGGTACGGATTTGAATTGCTCAGGCCGTTCTTTACCTTGTTTTTTGGCCGTATTAGTTTTGTACAAATCTGTCCATTTCGGCTTTATCGCTTCTCTGTTTCTCTTTATTCTGTCTTCCATTTTAGACACTCCCGAAAAGGCTTAAATATTCTTTATAGCCTCTTTCAGCCATCTTTTCTTTGGGAATGAATTCCAAAGAAGCTGAATTAATACAATATCTTAGATTGCCTTCCGGCCCATCATCAAAGACATGACCTAAATGACTATTGGCAGATTTTGATCTTACTTCAGTTCTAATCATTCCATGAGAAAAATCCAGTTTTTTGATAATCTCCTTCTCATTCAGCGGTTTAGTGAATGAAGGCCAACCGCAGTGAGCATTAAATTTATCCTTTGAGGAGAATAATACTTCCTTAGAAACTATATCAACGTATATCCCTTCACGAAACTCATCATTGTATTCATTTTCATAAGGTTTCTCCGTACCTTTTTCTTGAGTCACTTTGTATTGTAGTGGAGTTAACTTTCTAATGTTTTCATCATATTTGCTCATATTTATTAAAAAGGCAGTTTTTTGTTTAAACCAAGCTCTTCATTTACTTCTTTTATGTCATTTATACACGCTTGGTTTAAAGGCACTCCTTTATCCTTTCTTTCCAACCAGACTAAATATTCTTTTTCTCCGGCTGTATAGATTTTATCCTCTCCAGGTGCTTTTTCGCTGTTTCTCAAAGCGCGCAGGATGTCGCCTGCAGTTTTTTTGAAAACTTCCTGGCCCATGAAAGCTTCCGTATCAATGGCGATAAAAAAATGTCCGAGGTGATATGGTTGAAGTTTTCCTTCATCGTCCCTTCCGCTAAGCATCTTCAAAAAACTACCGGCTTGTAACGCTGCACTTAATATTTCCACGACAGTTGCGTATCCATACCCTTTATATCCGGCTAGTTCTTCGCCAATTCCCCCGAGCGGAGCTAAAGCAGCTTGATTGTTGACCAAATCTTTAAGAATTTGTTTAGAGTCTGTTTTCGCCAATCCATCTCGGCCAACCACCATACCTTTCGGCGTATCTTTATCGATTTTAGCAAAATATTCAATTTTTCCTCTTTGAGTTATGCTTGTGGCACAATCCAAGACAAACGGAAAATCCTCGTCAGTGGGTATACCAAAAGTCAGGGGATTTGTGCCAAGCATGTTTTCTACGCCAAAAGTTGGAGCGATTGAAGGTCTGGCGTTGGTTCCCGTTATGCCAATCATTCCCGCTTCAGAGGCCATGGTGGCATAGTAGCCAGCTATCCCGTAATGTGTGGAATTTCGAACAGCGACCATGCCCATACCGAATTTTTTGGCTTTCTCAATTGCCAATTTCATCGCTTTATAACTAGCAACCATACCCATGCCGTCATTGGCATCAAACACTGCTGTTGTAGCGGTTTCTCGTAAAACATCAATCTTAGTTAGAGGATTTTGAATTCCCGCTTTGATGCGGTCAATATAAATCGGCTTAAAGCGATTGACTCCATGACTTTCAATCCCGCGTCTGTCACTTTCCATTAAGATTTCCGAACAAATCTTTGCATCGTCTTCTGGGACTCCTATTTTTTTAAAAGCACTAACCATGAAATCATTTATAAAATCCCAACTCACATAAATTCTTTCATCCATATCATCCACATCCTATTCCTATTGATTTGACTAAATTATATCATAATATAATAATTTTTGGATTATTATTGGCGACAAACTGATATTCGGCTGTAATATACCGTTTTGATTTTAAATAAATCGTGTTATAATAACTTTTAGATTGTTTAGAAAGGAAACCCATAAAATGCCAAAAGATATACTATTAGAAAAACTAGCTAATCTAGCCGTAAAAATTGGGGCAAATGTTCAAAAAGACCAAATTGTTGTTGTTAACGCTCCAACTGAAGCTCAAGAGATTGCTAGAAAAGTTACAAAACACGCTTATGAAGCAGGAGCAAAAAGAGTGATTGTCAACTGGCGTGATGATATCAATAACCGTTATTCATTGGAGTATGAAAGTTTGGAAACATTGCAAGACATTCCACAGTTTTCGATTGATAGAATGAGGTATTTTGTCGATAATGGAGCTTGCGTAATTTCTATAGTCTCTCCAATACCTGGAGCTAATAAAGGTGTAGATGCAAACAAAATTCAAGTTGCCGGAATCGCTTCAAGCAAGGCTTTGAATTTTTATCGTGAACATATGATGGGCAATAAGAGTCAATGGACAATAATAGCTGCGTCAAATCCGGTTTGGGCAAAAAAAGTATTTCCCGACATGGATGAAGCTAAAGCAACGGAAGCATTATGGAATGCAATTTTTCACGCTTCCAGAGTCAATGAAGAAACAGATCCAATCGAAGAATGGAACAAACACAATAATCAATTAATCAATCACAATAAGATTCTCAACGATTATCAGTTTGATTCTCTTCATTTCACCAATTCATTAGGCACTGATTTAACTATCAAATTGGTTGATAACCATGTGTGGTCTGGAGGACAGGAAAAAGCTACGACAGGTGTGGTCTTTAATCCTAACATTCCCACAGAAGAAAATTTCACCATGCCTCACAAATTTGGCGTAAACGGTAAGGTTGTCGCTACAAAACCACTTGATTATCAAGGCAATCTGATTGAAGATTTCTGGTTAGAATTCAAAGACGGCAAAGTTGTAAACTTTGATGCAAAAAAAGAAAGGTCAACCCTAAAGAACCTACTTGAATTTGATGAAGGTAGTTCTTATCTTGGCGAAGTGGCTTTGATAGGTTATAATTCACCAATCTCACAAGCAAATATCCTTTTCTACAATACCTTGTTTGATGAAAATGCTTCTTGCCATTTGGCTTTAGGTCGTGCTTATCCAATGAACATCAAGGGTGGTACTGGAATGGAAATTAAAGAACTGGAGAAACACGGATATAACAATTCCATGTCGCACTCAGATTTCATGTTTGGCAGTAAAGACATGAATATCGTAGGCATTACAAAAGAAGGCAAAAAAATTCAAATATTCAAGGATGGTAATTTTGTAATTTAATCTAAGACCGCTAAACATGGCGGTCTTTTTTTCTATAATGAATATGTTGTTCGATATATTTGTTTAAAATACAATAAAATGACTTTTTCCAATACATTATTGACATTCAACATGATTTTCTCTATAATTGTCTAGTAAGGAGAAAATTATGAAAATAGAAAAAATTGCTTACAACATCCACTACATGACAACTATCTCCTTTTCATTTTACGAGAATAATGTCAAAACTTATGAAACAAATTCTCTGCTTCTTCCTGAAGAATTAAAAGCAGAAATCAATCAATTTAAACAGTCAATTGTCGAAAATCATAAAGACAGCAAAACCTTGAGAGTTCAAGATAAGAACGGATTGACTTTTTTATGTTTGTTTGCCAATGAAAGAAATATTATTATTGGTCCATTTTTAATCAATGACGATTTTGAACACTTCATCGATAATCTTATCGTCAATCATCGTTTTATCAATGAAGAAGCAATTATGGTTGAACAATTTTACTACAACGCGAAAATACTTACCGAATCTCACCAAACAATTTTAGTCAGAATGCTTCAAAATTCAGAATTCTTTGAATTTGACAAGGTTAGAATTTTCAATGTTCAAGTAAAGAAAGTAGATAATAACGGATCCATAAAGGAAAACTCTGAAATTGACGTCAATGCCAAATACGTAGAAGCCAACAACCAAATTCAAGAAAGATTGTTGACAATAATAAGAAATGGTGACGTTGAATCGGCTAGATCTTTTGATTTTGCAAAAACTGCAAATCAACTTTTGATTTATCGCAACAATCCATTCACAAACATGAAAACTTCATTGATGATTTTTGATGCCTTATCCAATCGAGAAGCTTTAAAGTCCGGTGTTGATCTTTTTTTAGCAAACAAAATTTCCAATAACATCAAATTTAATATCAATAAGATTAGCATGTCTTCGGAAGCCAGAACCATGGCAGAGAAAATACTTACTAGTTATGCAAAAGTAGTAAGGGATTATACCTTGATAAATCATAGCAGCAATATCAAGAAGATTATTTTGTATATCAGGAAAAACCTGACCAATAAAATTTCCCTAGATGATATTGCTGGCGATTTATTCATCACCAAAGAACACTTGTCTCGATTATTCAAGAAAGAGATGGGTTTGACAATTTCAGAATATATTATCAACGCCAAGATTGAAGAAGCAAAAACCCTGTTAAAGGAAACCGATTATAACGTTTTGGATATTGCTGTATTACTGAACTTTGCCAATAGTTCCCACTTCTCGAATTCATTCAAGAAAATTACCGGCATGGCTCCTAGTGACTACCGTAAAACCCTATGAATGAAGATATAGGGTTTTTTATTTTCTATTATGTGATAAAATACTGATATTACAATATTAGGCAAAGCGAGGAATTTTGAGTATGAAATTAAGTCGGAAAACAAAAAATATTCTTATAGTAATTGCTTTAATATTAATGATTGTTTATGCAATTGATGTTTTTATTGGCACGAACTATATTAATAAGCTACTTATCAATGACCAGGAAGCTCCTGTAATAAATATTTCCGAATTGCCAAATAAACATCTAATCAATCGTGATTTCGACTATGAACAGATAAAATGCACGGATAATCATGACGAAATATGCAATGTTATTGTAAATGGCACTTTTGATACTTCGGTCTCCGGTCAACAAACCATCATTCTCGAAGCTACCGATTCTTCCGGGAACAAGAAAACTGAGAACTACACCATCACGATTGTTGAAAATGTAGACGGTTCAATGTACATCCCATTAGGATATTATGATTCCATTCAGGATTTGACTGGTGAAGAACTTAAATCAGCGCTTAATGATATTATCACCGGTCATATTGAATTTCCATACACATCAACAGAAACGGATGTTTGGGATTTGATTATGCTAGCGGATGAAGATCCGGAAAACAGCGATAATGTCATTATGTTCTACTCGGGATTCTCTTGGTATAAAGGTTGTCAAGACACAACAACTCCGCCAGATTACTGTGAAACTGAAGTCGATGGAGAATTGACTTTCGTGGAATGGAACCGAGAACACGTATGGTCGAAATCTCGTGGTGATTTTGAAATTAAGGAAGGAACTACTTCTGTTTTGGCCATGGGAGCTCATACTGACTTACATCACCTTGTCGCTGAAGAAAGAAATATGAACTCAACCAAAAACAATCGTATGTTCGAGGATTGCCGTGACGGCGACGACATAAATGTAGTAGACGTCGGTTATGGAAATTACACCTGTAATGAATGGGATTTTGAACCTCGAGACGAAGTGAAAGGTGATGTCGCTAGAATGTTATTTTATATGGCGGTAAGATACGAAGGTGAGGAAGGCGATATGGTTGACTTGGAGTTGATTAATGAACCCAATTCCGATAAGCTGTCAAAACTTCCATTGTATGGCGATTTGGATGATTTGTTGAGATGGCATGAGGAAGATCCTGTTTCTGAAAGAGAAATTCTGAGAAATCAAGTAGTTTATACTTATCAAAACAATCGCAATCCTTTCATCGACATGCCCGAGCTTGTAGAACTGATTTGGGGCAAACCTGAAGATTATAACTAAAAAAGACAACGGCTAGTAAGCGATAACTTACTAGCCGTTATTATTATTCTTTATGTTTTTCGGTGATAATTTCTACCTCTTGAACTTCTTCTTCCTCAACTTCTTCAATTTCTTGATATCTGCTTTCAACCAGATTGACAATTGGTTTGTCCATTGGATCTAAAACAGTTATACCTTTAGGAATTATGAGATCTTCAACCTTGATTACATCTCCTATTTCCAACTTGGATACATCGACATCGATTTGATGGATGTTTTCACCGATACCATATTCTACTTCAATTGAATCAGCTAAATGTTGAATGATTACTCCCGGTTTTTCAATTATTTCTTTGCCCATGATGTTTATCGGCAGATGTGATCTAATCATGTCTCCTGCCATTACTTTCAGCAGTTTCACATTTAAGAATTGGTTATGGTTGATATGATGCCTTTGAACTTCTTTGATATAGACATCATGTTTCTTTCGGCCAATCTTAACTTCAAACGTTTGGGTCAAACCATATTGTTTGAATGCCTCATTGAATTCTTTTTCATCAATTTGAATCGCTTCGGGTTCAATTGATTTACCAAACAAAACTCCCGGTATTTTATGTCCTGCCCTAACTGATTTTAGATTTTCAGTTCTCTTCTCAAGTTTCATAAATTAAGCTCCTTTCAAATTAAATTATTTATGACATCAATATTATACCACATTTTGGAAAGAAATGCATTTGTGCGAAATCAATACAGATTAATTTATTAATTTCTTCTGTTTTGCTTTTTTCAATTTTCTCTCACTAAAATATTTTTTTAAGCCCGCAAAAAATTGACCATTAAACATCATGATTAGTCCATTCAATTGGCCATGAGAAATTTTCCCGGCAGACATTCTTGCCAAACCTCTTAATGGCAAATGCAAAACGCCCATGATTAAGAAATTGGCTTTTTCGCGTTGTTTTGTAAAATTATAATATCTAATCAAGCCATTGATTATAGCAATCAAAAGTCTTCCTGAGAAGCCTTTGGCATATTTGAGATAAGCAACTGTAGTGTTGTAATTGACCAATAAACGATTTTTCTTAAAAAATATCGTTTTTGAAATCGGAAGTTTTCTTCCAAGAAGCAATTCGAATTCACTATCGTTAATTCTAGTGATGTTACCAGAATAATAAGAAGGCAAATTTTGAGAATTAAAAGTAGTATCAACCGTTTCGCCCGAAACATGGATGACTTCTTGCAATCGTATATCTTGTGAAGAAGAGCCAATCATAATATTATAATCCAGTTCTTCTACGATCCATTTATTGTTTTTAACATGATAAAAATCGAAGGCATAATCATCGAGTGTTATTTCAACTATGACGGTTTCTCCTGCTTTTATGTAATTTTTGCTAAATGCTTTCAACTCTTTAACTGGTCGATAAACTTTTGATTTAATAGCGCTTATATATACTTGAGAGATTTCACTTCCATCAAAATTTCCAGTATTTGTAATATTAAACTTAATGGTTTTTCCATCTATGTTTAAATCACTATACTCGAAATTTGTATATGATAACCCATAACCAAAAGGAAATTTAATCAGCGATGGTTTATAATCAAAATACCTATATCCCACAAAAATACTCTCACGATATTCAACGGTTTCTTCTTTTCCTGGAAAATACTGGCTACTAGGGTAGTCTGAATAATTGCCTGCGATTGTTTCGGAAAGTTTTCCGCTAGGGTTAACAATTCCTGACAAAATTTTTAAAGTTGCTTTAGCGCCAGATTGTCCGCTTAATGACGTGTGTATTATTGCTTCAACTTTATCAGCCCAAGGCATCTCTACAGCACTGCCAGCCGCTAATACAACTACTATTGGTTTATTAGTTTGACACAGATTTTCCAATAAATCAAGCTGATTTTGAGGCAATGACATATTCGATCTATCCATGCCTTCTACTTCCGAAAATTCGTCAAGACCAATGAACAGTAATATCACGTCGCTCTTGTCAGCCAAAAGTTCCGCCTTTTTTATTAAGGCTTTGGACTGCTTGCCATAACGTTTAAACCCAGGTTCATAGCCAATAAAATTCAAGTTAAAACCTTTGATTGAATCTTTTACATTATCTAGCTTCGTTGGATTGACTATCGAAGAACCCGCTCCTTGAAATCTTGGCTTAGCTGCAAAGTCTCCAATGATTGCAATTTTTCTCTTTTCGTCGAGAGGAAGAATTTTGTTGTTGTTTTTCAACAGGACGATCGACTCTAGAGCAGCTTCTTCAGCCAAACCGTGATGATCCTCGATGTCAAATCCATTCATCGAATCCGATTTTTCATTATAGGTTTCAAAAATCAAGGTCAATAGCCTATCGACATTTTCATCTAATATCGATTCATCCAAATATCCGGATTTGACAGCTTCAATTATTTCTTGGTCGGTTTCTCCCGAAGTAGATGGCATCTCCAACGAATTTCCAGCTATTAATCCCATTACTCTGTCATTGTTGCCGCCCCAGTCGGTAACAACGACACCTTCATACTTCCACTCTTTTCTTAAGATATCCTGCATTAAATGTGTGTTTTCATTGGTGTAGTATCCGTTTAACCTGTTATAGGAGGACATTAAACATTTTAGTCCTCCTTCTTTAATGCCTATTTCAAAAGCTTTCAAATAGATTTCTCTTAAAGCTCTTTCATCGATAATTGAATCAATAACCATCCGTCGATATTCTTGATTATTGGCTGCAAAATGCTTTTGACACGCAGATACTCCCTGTGATTGTATACCCCTGATATAAGCGGCAGAAAATTTACCTGCTAGTAAAGGGTCTTCACTAAAGTATTCAAAATTCCTGCCACAAAGAGGATTGCGTTTAATATTCGTACCAGGTCCAAGCAAGACATTTACGCCTTGGCTTTTAGCTTCTTTTCCCAGATATTCACCGATTTTTTCCGCTAACGTAACATTCCAACTATTAGCTACTGTCGCAGCGGTTGGATAACAAGTGGCAGGTATGCTTTCATTTAGACCTACATGGTCTGGAGATATCGCTTGCTTTCTGATACCATGGGGACCGTCTGCGAGAAAAATGCTTGGTATGTTTAATCTTTCAATTGGTTTTGTAGTCCAAAAGTCTTTACCTGACATCAAGCCAGCCTTTTCTTCCAACGTCATTTGATCAATAAGATTTTTATATTTCATTGGTTCATCCTCCAATTTTGGTTTCACAAATGTAATCATATTTTTAATCAATTTTATAACAAATACAGTTTATATACAAGACACACCAAATAAAAAAGCCCAATTAATGGGCTTATTGTTGATTAAACCATGACTTGACATCGGTGATTTCAACGTCAGAGATATCATGTTCATACCTATAAACTTTATGAGTGACATCCGCACCGTTTTCAACTAGTATTTTTACTAACTCATCGGTCTCATTTACACTGACCATTGGATCATTTAAGCCTGATGTAATAATTATCTTTTGGTTGTTTTGATTAGCCAATTGAAAGTTTTTTAGTGGAATCATAGGATGCATGAGCGCTATAGGTCCATAGACTTTTCCAAAGTGATACAATAATGACGCTAAAATATTCGCGCCGTTAGAATATCCCAATAGATATGTGTTTTGGGGCTTAAATCCTTTTTCTCCAATAAAGGAGTCGATGAATGTTTTTAGTTTTTTTGTTTCTTCTACCAAGTTTTCAATATCAAAGACACCTGGTCTTAATCTTTTGAAGAAACGATTCAATCCTGATTCATTTATGTTTCCTCTCAGACCTAGAATCGAAGTTTCTGAATCTATAAAGTTCGCAAAAGGAATTAAACTGTTTTCGTTCCCACCAGTACCATGTAGAACAATGAATAGTTTTGATTTTGATCTTTCAATATATTTATATTCCATATCTTTACTTCCTTAAACTGGATTTACCAATTTTGACTAAAGCTTTTTGTAAAACAACTTCTTCTTCCTTATCAAGAACATTGAGAATGTCTCTGATGTTTTGTTTGTGTAATGGGAATATTTCGTCCATCAAATTCCTACCCACTAGAGTTAATTCAAGCACATAACTCCTCTTATCCTTTTCTGATTGCTTTTTTATTATATAACCTTTATTAACCAAATTCTCTATTACATATGACATTGAACTGTTAGGTGTAAGAACTTTATCGATAACACCTTTTACACTTAGTTTTTCTTTGTGATACAAAGCTTCCAAAACACCAAATTCACTGGTGTTCAACCCATATTTGGCTATATCATCTCGCACTGCCTTTTCTAATGAGTTATAAGCTCTGAATAGAACGGTAATTGTTTTTAGTTCATTCATTGAAATACTCCTTTTTGAAATCAATTGTACTTCTTATAGTATTAATTGGTCTCACCAATTTTTCTATTTGTTCTTTATGATTTCTAAATTTTGGTGGTAAAGCCAAAGTCTCGCCTAGAATTTCATAGTCTTCCTGATCATCAATAAAGCCTGGACCTTCTGTCGCAAATTCAAAGAGGATGTTAGGATATAACCGCGTATATAGAGATTTAAAGTAAAATCTGTCCACAAAACCTGAATGTCTAGCACCGATGTCATTTAAATGTTTTATCCATAGGTCCAATTCATGTTTATCTTCAATCCTAAAGGCAACATGGTGCACGCCGCCATAGCCTTGCCATGATCTTGGAAGATTACTTTCTTCAAGGATTACACTTGCGCCATTGCCACCTTGACCCATTTCAAAAAGATGATATTTGTTGCTTGATTCTTTGTATGTCATGCCCATATATTGAGTCAATGTTGTTTTCATCCGTTCAATATTATTGATTCTCATGAAGATAGGCCCTAAACCAATAATAGCAAATTCATCTGGCACAGGTCCTTTCTTCCAAGGGATTCCGCCCATAACTCCAGAAATACCTTCATCGGAAAATATAGCATACTCTTGAGAATCAAAATCTTCAAAAAAAATTACTTTTCTGCCAAATAGATCATATGGGCTTTCAAATTCTATTTTATAATATTTTAGTCTTTTTTCCCAGTAGGCAATTGCATTATTATCTTTAACTCTCAAACCAATTCGACTTATTTCATCAGAACCTTTTTTGTTGCGGTCAATTCCTTGAAAATCAAAAAATGTTACATCTGTCCCAGGACTACCTACATCATCGGCAAAAAACAAATGATATGTATTGATATCGTCTTGATTGATTGTTTTTTTTACAAGACGCAAACCTAAAATGTAGGTAAAAAAATCGTATATTCTTTCCGCGCTGCTGGTAATGGCAGTAACGTGATGGATTCCTTTAAGTTTATTCATATTGTACCTCCATAATATTTTCTATGCCTTAATTATATTTCGAATTCGAAATAATTACAAGTGATATGCTCAAAAATCTAAACACACTGTCAATTTAAAAATCGCATAAAAAACAAGCTAAAAATCAAAAGGATTTTAGCTTGTTTTTCTCTATATTAGGTTCTTAAAAGCGAATTTAAATAATCAGATAATTTGTTTTACAAGGACAATTTACATCGAGTAAAGTTATTTGTGCCCTTCTTTAGGAACAATACAAATGAATCTGAAGGTTTCTTTACCGACGTTCCTAAATTGATGAATATGGTCCTGGGGAACATAAGCATATGATCCTGCTTTCACCGGATTTTCTTTTTCGTCTATCATTAATGAACCTTCTCCTGCAATGATGTAGTTGATATGTGGCCATGGATGTGAATGCTTAGGAGTATGACCGCCAGCCTTAACTTCCAAAACGCGCATTACGTAATCATTCCAACCATTTTCCGGTCCGACCAAGACTCTAATATTAGCGTCTTTCGCTTCAGCGCTAATGATATCTTTCGCTACTAAATTTTCAATATTTCCAACAATCATAGATTATCACCTCTTCCTTATTATATCATATGTTTTTTTTAATTATGAACTAATTGCGCAATTATATACACAATATGATTATCATATGCCCATATAACTTTCCATTAGGTTAGCATATGCTAACTTATAGAGCATATGCTTTCAGAATGACGTAAAAATACCTTATAATATAGTTAGATACATCAATTACAAATATATGTTAATGGGAGGATGTTTAATGTTATTCGATGAATATAATCCATTGAAAGGCGAAATGCTTCAGATAATGGATCAAGAAGGAAAAATCGTTAATGATAAATTGGAACCTAAAATCGACAAAGAAACTTTGCTCAAAATGTATAAGACTATGGTTTTGGGAAGAACAGCCGATGAAAAAGCATTACAATTTCAAAGACAAGGAAGAATGTTAACTTACGCCCCAAACATCGGCCAAGAAGCTGCTCAAGTAGGCCCTATGGCCGCTTTGAAGGATCAAGATTGGTTGGTTTTGGCATTTAGGGAATTTAACGCCATGCTTTATAAAGGGGTTACCCTGGAACAAGCCTTCCTTTATTGGTATGGAAATGAAAGAGGTTCAAGATATGATGATGAAGTTAGAGTATTACCGATAAATGTTCCAATCGGTTCGCAAATCAATCACGCTACCGGTGTAGCATATGCCAGCAAACTAAAAGAACTTGATGAAGTTGCTATTGTATTTATTGGCGATGGTGGTACTTCTCACGGTGAATTCCATGAAGGTATGAACTTTGCTGCTACTTACGACTTGCCGATGATTACTATAATTCAAAACAATCAATATGCGATATCAACGCCTAGACATAAAGTCATAAAAGCCAAAACCTTAGCTCAAAAAGCTATTGCTTATGGCATTTCCGGTATACAGGTCGATGGAAACGATCCTTTAGCGATGTATTTAGCAGTAAAAACCGCTAGAGAAAGAGCAATAAAAGGATATGGCCCGACTTTAATCGAAGCTGTAACATATCGAATAGGGCCTCATACCACTTCCGACAATCCAAAACTCTACCGTGAGGATACAGAAGTTGAAGAATGGTTGAAAAAAGACCCAATCAAAAGAATGAAAAATTATCTTATTGGCAAAAAATTATGGTCTGAAGAAAAAGATGTTGAACTTCATGAAGAGTTGAAACAGCTCGTTTTGGATACTTTTAAACACGTAGAAGAAACCGGTGAAGTCGAACTTAATGAAGTGTTTGACTACACATATGAAAAACTGACACCTAATCTGGAAGAACAACTTAATTACTACAAGGAGTACTTGAAAGCGGAGGGAATAAAAGATGGCAACTAAAACAATTTTACAATCAATTAATGAAGCCCTTGACCAAATGATGGAACAAGATCCTTCAGTCGTTGTCTATGGCGAAGATGTAGGATTTGAAGGTGGTGTCTTTAGAACAACAGCCGGTTTACAAAAAAAATACGGTGAAAAAAGAGTTTTCGACACACCAATATCAGAAGCTGCGATAGTCGGAAGTGCTGTTGGCATGTCCATAAACGGCATGAAACCCATAGTCGAAATGCAATTCTCCGGCTTTAGTTTGCCAGCTTATAATCAAATAGTAACCCATGTAGCGAGATTCAGAAATCGTTCTCGCGGAAAATATCATTTGCCTTTAGTCATAAGAATGCCTTATGGTGGTGGAGTTAAAGCCTTGGAACACCATTCAGAAAGTCTTGAAACTCTGTATGCTCATATACCGGGGTTAAAATTGGTTATTCCTTCGACTCCATATGACGCAAAAGGTTTATTAATCGCAGCCATAAATGATCCTGATCCAGTTATTTTCATGGAGCCCAAAAGAATCTACAGGGCTTTTAAACAGGAAGTCCCAGACGAAATATATGAAGTTCCAATTGGAAAAGCAAGAATGGTGAAAAAAGGGAAAGACCTAACCATCATTGCTTGGGGAGCTTTAGTTAGGGAAGTCGAAAAAGCACTGGAACTTAAACCAGAAATCGATGCTGAAGTGATTGATTTGCGTACTATTTCACCAATTGATTTCGAAACAATAATCGCCTCTGTAAAAAAGACCGGTAGAGTTCTAATAGTTCACGAGGCAGTCAAATCTTTCGGCCCTGCAGCTGAATTAATCGCGATTATCAATGAAAAAGCATTTGTTTATCTAGAAGCTGCCCCAAGACGACTAACGGGTTTTGATATCACGGTTCCATTGCCAAAAGGTGAACCATATTTCATAATAACACCAGAACAAATAGCTTACGAAATGCAAAAGTTAGTTGATTTTAAGGCATAAGGAGGAAACTATGTATAAATTTAAGTTTGCGGATATTGGTGAAGGTATCCATGAAGGAAAAATATTGGAATACAATTTCAAAGTTGGCGATATGATAAAAGAAGGAGAAACCTTAGTCTTAATCGAAACTGACAAAGTCAATGCCGAAATTCCGGTTCCGGTAGATGGAAAAATAATAAGTCTTGGCCCAGATGCCGGCAAAATTGTCCATGTTGGCGAAGTGTTGGCGGTTATTGATGAAAGCAATGAAGAAAAAGAAAAATCTGAAACTGTCATTGAAGTTCCTGATGAAAGTGATGAAGCCGGAGTTGTAGGAAAATTAGAAGTTTCTGAAGAAGTGATTGCTTCAGCCGATGAATTCGACGAAAAAATCGAATCGAAGGCAAGAGTTTTGGCAACTCCAGTTGCTCGTAAATTGGCTAGCGATTTAGGAGTAGACATAAAAAATGTCAAAGGCTCAGGTGAGCATGGGAGGGTCTTGAAAACTGATATTGAAACCTTCTCAACTCAAGAAGAGAAAAAACCGATAATCTCCACGGTTAAAAATATAGAAGTTCCAAAAACAAAGCTCAATGATGGGGATAGAAGAGAAAAGATTTCTACTTTGAGAAAGTCTGTAGTAAAAGCGATGACTCTATCAAAACAAATCATTCCTCATACCACATTAATTGATGAATTAGATGTGTCTGCTTTAGTTTCGTTCCGTGAGGAATACAAAGAAATGGCCAAAACACATGGTGTAAAACTAACTTATATGGCTTTTATTATCAAGGCATTGGTCACATCTGTCAAAGAATATCCTATCTTCAATAGCTCTTTTGATCATGAAAATGAAGAAATAATCTATCGTCAAAATATCAATATCGGAATCGCAGTAGATACTCCAGACGGATTAATTGTCCCTAATATTAAAAACGCAGATACTTTAAGTTTATTCGAAATTGCCAATGAGGTCGAACGATTATCATCTTTAGCTAAAGAAAGAAAAATTCAATTGAATGACTTGCAGGGCGGAACAATAACCATCACCAATTTCGGAGCTTTTGACGCCATATCAGGAACACCAGTAATCAAACACCCGGAAGTTGCCATTCTTGGTATTGGTAAAATCATGAAAAAACCAGTTGTAGTAGACAACCAGATAGCAATCAGGGATATTGCTCCGCTTTCGCTGACTTTTGATCATCGAATAATTGACGGTGCTGACGGCGGCCGATTTATGATAGCTTATAAGAAATATCTAAAAAATCCGCTTCTACTATTAATGAGTTAGGAGTGACTTACATGAAAAACTATGATGTAATAATCATTGGTTCAGGACCAGGCGGTTACGTGGCGGCAATAAAGGCCGGTCAAAAAAACTTAAAAGTCGCTATTATCGAAAAAGAAGCGATTGGCGGTGTATGTTTGAACTGGGGTTGCATTCCCACAAAATCTCTCCTTAAGAGCGCAAAAGTATATACCGAAATTCTTAATGCCAAGGAATACGGAATAGACATCGATAGTTATGAAAATATCAGGCCTAACTGGAATTCTATAGTCAAAAGAAAAGATCGCATAGTCAAAAGATTGACTGGTGGCGTAAAAATGTTGCTTGAAAAAAACAATGTAGACATTTATAATGGTGAAGGCGAGATTTTAAGTAAAAACGAAGTCAAAGTAAATGCTGAAATTTTAAAGACAAATAGCATTATTTTGGCAACTGGTTCATCACCAATCATCCCTCCAATTCCAGGCATTAATGAGGCCTATAAGACCGGCTTTTTGATGACAAGTAAAGATTTGCTTTCAATCGATCAAATCCCGAAGAAATTAACTATAATTGGTGGAGGAGTAATCGGCGTTGAGTTTGCCACCATCTTTAGTTCCTTTGATACAGAAGTTACAATCATTGAAAGAGAAAAAGAGATTTTGAACAATATTGATGATGATATTAGAGAGGCAATGTTAAAAATTCTAAAAAAAGCAAAAATTGAAATATTAACAGAAGCCACTGTAACAGGAATCGAAGATAAAAAGGTAGTATACAAAACTGTTTCAGGAGAAGAAGGAACCCTTAATGCCGATCGAGTATTACTATCAGTCGGTATGAAAAGCAACAGTGAGAGCTTTAAACATCTTAACTTGAAAATGGAAAAGAATTTCGTTTATGTCAATGACCAGATGCAGACATCTATTCCTAACGTTTACGCTATTGGAGATGTCAATGGAAAGATGATGTTGGCTCATGTAGCTTCTCATCAAGGTTTGATTGCGATAGAACACATCTTGGGTAAAACTGAGAAAATCAATTATGATCAGATACCGTCGGTGATATATTCCTTCCCGGAAGTTGCTCAAATCGGATTGACTGAAAAAATCGCCAAAACAAAAGGAATTGATTATTTAATCTCAAAGTTTCCTTTACAAGCTAACGGTAAGGCCTTGTCAGCTAATGAGAAGGACGGCTTTATCAAAATCATAGCTTCAAAGCCTTATAATGAAATAATCGGAGTCCATATCTTAGCCGAAAATGCTAGCGATTTAATTTCTGAAGCGCTTATGACTATGAAGTTAGAAGGTACCGCCAATGAGATTGCCTCTTCAATTCACCCTCATCCTACAATCTCAGAAATCTATAACGAAGCTGCCTTGGGATTGATAGAAAAACCTATTCATATCTAATAAATAAAGTGCACTTGCATATAATTACGCAAGTGCACTTTTTGTTTTTACCATTGTAATGGTTGATCCTTAATTTCTTCATCGTATAATTTCAAAAGTTCGTTTTTGATTTCATCGTTTAAGATAAATGATTCTGCATTAATATTTTCTTGAAGTTGCTTGAAGTTTTTAATGCCAGTTATTACCGATGTGATGGAATCGAAACTTAAAATGAAACTAATAGCATATTTTGTCAAATTATCATCATTTGTGATTTGCTTCATTTTATTGACCAGATAAGCTCTTCTTTCTATAGTCGGCTTATCCCATCTTGACCTAATACCGTCGAAACTGGAAAACTCATTATACTTTCCGCTTAACCAACCAGAATCCAAAGGGACTTTTATAATCAGAGTTATGCCTTTTGTTTTAGCCACATCGAACAAGGAAAGCGGACTTTGAAAAAATACATTGAAAAGAATTTCTACTACTTGGACATCGGTTTTGTTCAATACTTCAAGCAGTTCCCGATGCGTATCAATACTTACTCCATAAGCTCTAATCAAACCCTCATTTTTCAATTTTTCTAGTTCGATAAAATGACCTGAATTACCAGAAAGAATTTCCATTCCCGGATTATGCAAAACCACACTATCAAGGTAGTCTGTATTTAACCTGGCTAAGCTATCCTTGATTTGTTCTTTCATGGAATTTACTGAAAAATCGGTTAATCCATTGGCTTTATGGCCAATCTTGCTATTGATTATTACTTTTTCTCTTACAGCATGCAGTGCCTCTCCAATAATCTTTTCGCTTTCTCCCCCTGAATAACCAGGTGCGGTGTCAAATAATGTAATTCCCTTAGTATATGCTTGTTTAACTAATTCTACTCCTTCAGAGTGGGTCATTTCTCCCCAGAACTCATTATTGCCCAATTGCCAACCGCCAAAGCTGATTCTGCTTGCCAATTTATTGGTGTTTGCGTAAGGGATGTATTTCATATATACCTCCAAAATACTACTTTTTTAGTAACTGGCTTAATTCTGAGTCAGAAAACTTTCTACCAATCAGAAAAGCGAATCGATCTTCATTAACTGAGACTATATATCCAGATTCCATAGCTAATTTCAATTTTTGATTATCGAATATTATGTCGAGTTCACATCTTTTTGTTTTTCCAAAGTTCCATTCCCAAGAACGGTATTTGCTATTCGCCAACGATTCTATTGCTTTTACATCTACTTCAGCTAAATCATATATCACTTTCTGAATGTTTTTATCTTCAAGGTAGCGATTTATAAGAATTTTTTTAAATTTGAATATATCTATATCTGCACTTATGAAGCTGGCTATATTGGCCACCATTTGTTTGTTTGAAGCAATAAAATTGGTATTTGTCAATTGATCGTAATTAACTAAAGCTTCATTAATAATGTTTAAATCCGCATTAAACAGAACCGTGCCATGATGGAGAAGCCTATTGTTTATAAATGCTTGTGCATTTCCTGAAATTTTCCTATTATCAATAAAAACATGCGATTTCGGTTTAAAATATGCTAAGATACCTAAATCATTTAAAAGGTCAATGAGTGGAGAAAGAAAAAATTCGTAATCATTAATTTTACTTTCATAGTCACTGGTAATTATCGAAAAAACAAGTGTGCCTTGATCTTGGTAGATTGTTCCCCCTCCAGAAATTCTTCTTATAATCGGTATGTCCGTCTGCCAATATTTAGGATGAATCTCAATAAATGGGTTTTGATTTCGGCCGAAAATGAAAGCTTTTTCTGATTGCCATACCAAAAGAACGTCTTCATTAAAACGTTTTGAACGCAAGATATATTCTTCTAGTGCTAAATTGAAATATGGATCTTTTGATTCGCTAATTAAAAGTGCCATCAGTACCTCTTTAACATTAAAAAATCTATATTTTAACCAGTAGTTTGATGAAGTATAGGTATTTTTCTCTTTAAGTCTCTCATCTCATATTCATATACAATAAAGGATAATAATCCTGCCAATATATCAGAAATCATGAAGGTGTACCAAATGCCTGCCACTCCCCAAACGCTCGTAAATATAAAAACAAGAGGAATGAAAAGGATAAACTGCCTGGACATTGCCACTAAAAATGATCTAACGGCATATCCCATGGCTTGATAAACGCTGGATAGGATTATTTGAAAACCGACTAAGATAAACCCTATACTTACCCACCTCAACGCGGCTGGACCAGCGGTCATGAATATTGGATTTTGCTCGTTGGAAAACAACAGGAATAGCTGTTTTGCAAAAATCAATGATATTGCCAAAATTGAAATAAAATATATAGTCATGAGTTTTTTTGCATAATCGATGACGTCGTAAAGTCTTTGATACAACTTAGCTCCAAAATTGAAACCAACTATTGGTTGCAGCCCTTGTACCAATCCAAAACCAGGCATCATCAAAAACATCAACAAACGATTTACGACACCAAAAATTGATATGTATATTTCGGGTTCCATAGGAACATATTTTTTGATTAGATTATTTACAATGATTACTAAAACTGCTCCTAAAGCGTTTCTAACAAAAGAGGGAAAGCCAATTGCGGTAATTTCACCGACCATCTTTACATCAACTTGGTGAAGTTTTCTGAGTTTTATATTTAGGTTTGAATTATTTGATAAAGAAGCGGCAAAAATATAAATGAATGATGCGGTCTTGGCAATTATTGTCGCGATAGCAGCGCCTTTGACGCCCATGTCAAGTCCCCAATCATAGATGAAAATAGGGTCCAAAATTATATTTACTCCAGCCCCTATAATCATTGAAATCATAGCTATTTTGGCTCTTCCTTCAGCTCTGGCAAGATTGTTAAAGATTACGGATAGCGAAAAAGGAATCAAGCCAATCAATATATAGAATAAATACTCGTGAGCATATTCAATATTGCCTTCAGTAGCCCCAAAAAAATACAACATCTCGTCCAGAAATATTATTCCCAGAACAGCTATGGCAATCGAAAGTACTATTCCCATAAAAATTGCCGTATTGACACTTTTTCTCATTGTCTCTTTGTCGCTTCTTCCATAAGCTCTTGAAAAGATTGAAGAAGCTCCTATGCCAATCATCAAACCAAATGCCATTACTATCATTTGAACCGGATTGGCGATTGATAATGCTCCGATGGCAATATCGCCCACACCTCGACCAACAAATATCGTATCCACTAAGTTGTAAAGAGCAGTGACAATCATCGCAAAAGTCGCCGGGATTGTTAATTCAATCAGCGCTTTTTTAACGTCTTTTGTTCCTAATAGTTCTGATCTTTTATCTTCCATTATTCACCTCGTGTTTTTAGCAGCCAATCTTCATTACAAAGGTTTGTACCTTCTCACGATTTCTTCAGCTACTTTGATTCCATCTACTGCCGAAGACATTATTCCTCCAGCATAACCAGCGCCTTCTCCCATGGAAAAAATGCCCTTGATATTTGTTTCATAGAAATCATCTCTGACTATTCTAATAGGCGATGAAGATCTGGTTTCAAATCCAGTCATTAAAGCATCGTTCATGGCGAAACCCTTTATTTTTTTTTCAAAATCCAACAAGGCTTTTTTTAAGGTTTTTGAAACGAAATCCGGTAACAATCTGTTAAAATCGACAAAGGTAATTCCCGGCTTGTATGTCGATTTAACCAATCCGAATTTTTCAGACTTGCGATTTTTCAAAAAGTCTCCAACTAATTGTGCTGGAGCGTTATAATTTCCGCCAGCTTCTATGTACGCCAATCTTTCTAACTGCCTTTGAAAGTACATCCCTGCCAAAACATCTTCTCCCGAAAAATCATCGGTCTGAATATTCACCAAGACAGCAGAATTGGCATTGTCTCCATCTCTTTTACTTTCACTCATACCATTAGTTACAACTCCACCAGCTTCAGAACTTCCACACATTACATATCCGCCCGGACACATGCAAAAAGTATAGCAACTTCTTCCGTTTTCATCATGATAAGCTAATTTATAATCAGCTGCCTTAAGGGCTTTGTGATTTTTGAATTCACCATATTGAGACTCGTTTATCAGGCTCTGCGGATGTTCAATTCTTACGCCGATTGAAAATGGTTTTCTCATTAAGTTCAAGTTTCTTCTTTTTAATAATTCAAACGTATCTCTAGAACTATGTCCGATTCCCATCAATAATACGTCGGTTTTGATAATATCTTTATTGTTGATTTCTATAGCGAAAATTCTTTCATCTTTCAAGAATAAGTCCGTCAATTGAGACGCAAAAACTATCTTCCCGCCCAAAGCAATAATTTCTTCCCTTATGGATTTGGTTATCACCTTCAGTTTATCGGTGCCTACGTGAGGTTTGTTAATATACATCAACTCTTCATCTGCACCATATTTAACCATGGTTTCAAGTACCAGTCGGCATCTTAAGTCGTTAATTGAAGTAGTCAATTTACCGTCGGAATAAGTACCGGCTCCGCCTTCCCCAAACTGAATTGATGCATCTTTTTTGAATATCCTTGAATCAATGAACGTTTGATAGGCCTCGTCGCGTCCGTCAACGTCCAGTCCCATTTCAACTATCAACGGTTTATATCCTCGCCTTGCAAGCAATAATCCCGCGAACATGCCCGAGGGTCCGAAACCGACGATAATCGGTCGTTCTTTCAAAAACTTTTCACCACAAGGGACATCGTAATATTTCATGTCCGGAGTAGGGCTGATATGCTTATCTTTTAGCCTTAAAAGTCGATTTTCTTCAGTTGAGGAAAAATCAATTGTGTAAACCAAATTAATGCTATTTTTCTTTCTGGCATCAATAGCTTTCTTAAAGATAGTCAATCCCGAAACATCATGTATATTCCATTTGTTCTTGAGAATTTTTCTTAAATTGATAGTCTCCATCCCAGAATTTATTGCCTGATTGGGAGTTAACTTCAACTCGGTTATTCTTATCATATGTTTTTACTCGCATTCTTGCCGGCAATATATCCGCTGGACCATGCCCACTGTAAATTGAATCCACCGCAACGACCATCTATGTCCAAAACTTCACCCGAAAAGAAAAGACCGTCTATTACTTTAGATTCCAATGTTCTAGCCTCGACTTCATTAACATCGATACCACCCGCAGTCACTTGTGAGTCCTCAAAACCAAGACTTCCGGTAATTTTAAATCGCCAGTCAAAAAGCAGGTTAATCAAACTAAATAATTGTTCTTTTGACAATTGTTTTACTAGCAGATTACTTTTTTCTATTTTAGCTTCCTTTAATAATACGGAAATAAACCTTTTATTGATTAAACCAATCAATGCTTGATTAATCTCTTTTTCAGAAGAATTTTGGAATCTACCAATAATCTTTGCTTTTGAAATTGACTGAATTAGAACTACTCTCAGTTCTGGTTTTTTACCTTCAAGCAGAAGCTCATTTGCTTTACGGCTAATTTCTAGTATTGTTGGCCCACTGATACCATAATTGGCAAATAAAACATCGCCATTTTCTGATTGCATCACTTCATCATTTAGCAATAAATCAACTTGCGTATTGATTTTGACGCCTGATAGATGCTTGAGATGCTCAGATTCAACTCTCAATTTTACCAATGCTGGAAATAGACTTGTAATTTTATGTCCTAATCTTCCAGCTATCTCAAACCCGGATCCATCGCTGCCAGTAATAGACAACGATTTTCCTCCGGTAGCTACAATTACTTTTTTGCCGTTAAATTGCTTTCCATCAACTGTCTTGACTTGAAATGTTTCCCGGTTTTTACTGATTGATTTAACTATTTGCTCTGTTTCAACATTAATTTTTCTTTTATTTATTTCATAAAGAAATACGTCTAAAAAAGTTGAAGCTTGTTCGCTTAAAGGGTAAGTTTTCCCCTCCTCTTCAACCTTAGGAATAATTCCCAAATTATCAAAAAAATCAATGGTTTCCGAAAAACCAAATTGATTGAATACCTTCTCAACAAACTCCGGGTGATTATAATCGTTTGATGTCATGGTCACATTGGTATAATTGCAGCGACCATTACCGGTAACCAATATCTTTTTGCCAATGCGATTATTCTTCTCTAAAATCAAGATATTTTGATTTCCATTTTCATTTGCACTCAAAGCTGCCATTATCCCGCTAGCGCCACCGCCAACAATTATTACATCATATATATTCATGTTATCACTCCAACTCTCATAAAAAAATTATATCATATTTCGCGTTTAACTATGTCGATTTTGAAATAAAAAAAAGACTTGCATATTTCACAAGTCTTTAGTAGTTATATCAATTTTTTTGTAATAGATGGAGTTCCTCACTTTTTTTGCTCGATACATATTTGCATCAGCAAAAGAAATTATATCATCATTATCGATATCTATACCCTTCGGAAAAATGGTAACCCCTATACTGATTGTCAGATTTATTTCTTCGGTTTCACTGGTAAAATCCATGTGTTCAACCTTAGAACGTATATTTTCAGCTATGTTATTGAGATCAAATTCTGAAGTATTGCGAAAGAATACAATAAATTCATCTCCTCCGAATCTGCCTACCAGAGCGTCTAATTCAATAAGAGATTGTTTTAGATAATCTGCAAAATCCTTAAGTATGCAATCCCCCTTAATATGTCCATGTTTGTCATTGAATTCTTTAAAATAATCTATATCAATTAATAACAGACCAAAATCATAGCTATCCGAAACATCGGCCATCATTTCTTCAACCTTTTTCATGAAACCTCTTCGATTCAATAAACCAGTAAGAAAATCGTGATTGGCCATTATTTCATTTTCAGCTTTCGCCTGTCTAAGGTTGTTTTCTATTTCTTTTGATTCAGTCAAGTCTCTGATAATCATCACTGACCAAAGTTTCTTTCTCTTATCTTTAAAGATTGAGGACGTAATCATAGCTGGAAAAGGTATTTGGTTTCGTCTCAAAAACGTCAATTCGGCCTTAACATAGCCATACTGTTCGCGATATCTAATCGCCTCTTCTAATCTCGGATCAGAAGGATCGACTAATCCGTATCTGCCGAGACTAATAATTTCCTTTTCTGTCATATCAAACATTTTGCACGCGGAATCATTGGCTCGATGAACTTTCCCTTCTGGGGTAGTCAAAAGTATTGCATCGAGGCTATAATCGAAGATAAGTTTGTAAAATTCGAGGTTTCTATCAAAATTCATATTTTTTACTCCTTATTATAGTCAAGTATAATTCTACAGGTAAAAATGAATATTGACAATAGTATTTTCTAAAAATCAACGAAAAATAAATAATTTTACTTTTTTAGCCAAATAAAACAAGCCTTGACTTATCATTATTGAAGTAAATGCCATTAACCCCATTTTCCCTCCAAAACCATTGAAGTAATCTAAAAAAAGTAAAAATATTATTGCCAGAATTATGCCTATAATTAGAGAAATTATCCAATTTGTAATTACATATTTGTTTGACATTCCAACAAAACTGGCGGTAAAGAAAATTCCAGAATAAACGGCTAGATTTGGAAACAAAAAATCAATTAAAATTGTTATTATCAGGCTTGGTAGCGCCGAGGCTAGCACTGCGGATTTACCAAGTTGATTATGAATGAAACTTGAGATCATCGATCCCGCTACAGCAAACACAAAAACTAGGTACCAAATCACTTCAACTTCAATTTCAAGCATTGATTTGGCAAATATAAGTGAAACTATGGTTGTTGAAATAAAAGCTATTGATCCCAGTCTTCCTCCATAACCATCCAGAATAGTCTTAATTATTTGAAAGGAAAAAACACAAACGATACCGACAATTAACATCTGATAGTGATTTAGTATAGCATATGACATCATTCCGGCGAAGGATCCGCAATAAATACCCATTGAGTACTTCCTGAAAAACAAATAACCAAAGAAACCGATTGAAGCCGAGGATAAAACACTAGACCATGAAAACAAATAACTAATCTCGTAAGTAAGTATGACCCCAGCAAAAACAAATAATGATTCCCAATTCAAAAACCTGATTTTTTCTTTGGGGGCCAATCTTGATTTTATGGCGACTGCAATTGATCCAATTACTAACAAGAGAAAAAAGACGCTCGCAATAAACGTTTCATAAAAAGCATCCAAGTTAAAGATTACGGTTAGAAAAGCATAAACCACAAAGCCCATAAAAAGAACAAAAACAATTAGTTTATCATGCCTTTTTATCCAGTCAACAATCATATCATCTTTAGTCATAAGCAAAAATCTCCCATAAAAAAAGTATAACATATATCAAAGAAGAATTTGAATAAATTATACTTATAATAAAAAGCACACCCCAAAGGAGTGTGCAATACTCTTAAATCTGTGTTATCAATCTTAAATAGCTTTCCAGTTCGTCTTTTGCCTTCTTGCGAGAAGCTTTCATAGCATATTGATTTGCGTCAGCTTCAGTCATAACCTTGTTAAAGGATTTATTGGCATAATTATTCTGCGAATAACCGTAGGAAAATCCAACATGTTTCAATAAATCTTTATCATTGGTCAGTATTTTCAAATCGTACAATATCTCTTCCAAGTCATTTTTATCCTTGTGAATGGCAATCAATAAGAATTCATCGCCACCCATTCTGATAGGAATCAGGTTTTTATATTTGTTTACTACCACCTTTAAAGCATCCGCAAACCTTATCAGTAATTGATCACCGGCCTCATGGCCCAGGTAATCATTAAATTGCTTCAACCCATCAATATCAAACATGATGAGAGAATAGTTTTCGTATTTTGCTTCAATTTCCGGTTCAAGACTCTCGAAATAATTACGATTATAGATATTGGTCATCAAATCGTGAGTCATTACATAGTTAAGATCGTATAGATATTTCCGGTTTTGTGTTTCGTCATAAAAAAGATAGAATTTCCCAGAATGTTTCAAGAAAGGTAAATTGATTTGTTTTTCCGTCATATGAAAATACAGTTTATTCTCATCAAATGTATTTTCTACTTTTTTATTGTCGGTATAAACAACCGCTTTATCGGAAATACTTTTTATGAATTCGGTGAAACCCATTTTTTCTTCCATTTTCATATTGAACTTATCTTCCAGTTCTGGAGAAGCTGCAACAATAACACCACGATGATTTACCAATAAGTACATTTCCCTCAGATTATTTAGAATAAAATCATTGCCATTAACCTTCAACATTAATCTAATGTCACGGATGTAAAAAATGAAATATAATAATGTGGTGAGAATAACTAGCATTATGTAGGTAGGATCTATTGGAAAATCGTAAAAGAACAGATGTGTCACATTAGTAACTATTCCCAAAACAATACCGATAATCATGACAACAAAAGGAAAGACATCTCTTTCATTTTTCAAGTTTTTATATAACCGAATAGCGATACTGCCCATTGCCAGCAACAATATCGCATAACAGACCGCTGTGTGGATATAGAAGAAAATTCCATGTTTAGCTTCACTGATGATGGCGTAATTCAAACTTGTGCTATAAGGCAACTCCAAGACCAATAGGTGAAGCGTGTTGGTATAAGACATAACTAAATCAACCAAGAAAAAGATGCCCGCTCCTATCAAAAAGAAAATATTGATTTTTTTCCCCAAATAATTCAACATCGAGATAAAAATCAGTATTGTCAAAAGAAAAACCAAGGGGTAGACACTTAAGGTGGAATAATAAACTACCCTAGCACTCAAGGACACGAATTTCAGATAATTAAACATTGTCCAACCGAACATGACTAAACTAAGATATTTGAAATATCGATATTTTTTATGTGTATTAAAAAAATCCAGTCTGGCTAAAGGCAAAACCGAAAGAGTAGCTAGACCGGCAAAAATCAGCCAAAGATAAGTTCTCATATTAACCCGCCCTTACTTGTACATTTATTATACTATCTTTTTATCATAAGGTTAACAAGAATTAATATTTTTTATGTAAAAGTCCATAAAAAAGTTTGAGGAATCTATTGTTAGACTCCTCAAACCTTTAAGAAGGATGATTGATGATCAGACGTTTTTATTATTTTTGGCTTCTTCAGCTTGTTGGACCCTGACTTGATTTCTGTTCACATAACCTTGATGCATAGTTTCATAGTTCGCTAAATATTGTTGTCTCAAGCCTGAAATATCAGGTTGGGTCTTTGTCCCATTTTCTACAGCTTGACGATGAGCTTGGACTTGCGCCTGCAAGGCTTCGATTAATTCGTCTTTAATAGCTTGAGCACCAGCTTCAACTTGGTTTCTATATTGAGCTATATAAGCTTCGCAATCCAGACTCAATAAGTCAACTATTTCTTTTGGTGTCAAAAGCAAAACGTCTTCAAAAACTAAAGTTTCATCGGTTGCAAGATATGCTAGAACTAATTTAGCAAATCCATAACTAATTTCATGTTCTTCTGCAAAAGCTACAATTTCTGGATTGATTTCGTGTTGTTGGAGCACAGCAGCTCCGATTGCGTTTTCATAGAAGAAATTTTGCAACATTGATTGTGCTTGATTCATGAAGGCATTTTCAAGTTCTTGATTAACACCGGCGTTTTGGATCATTACAGCGTTGTCGCTTCTAGTAACGTCAATATATCCGGTATCAACTGCAGCATTCAAGTAAAGTCTTAAAGCTTCTTGATAATGCAAGCCTTCCAGTTCCAATCCTGCAGCCACAATTTCAGCATCTTGATTCTTTAGCATGTAACTTAGTACATATCCATTTCCATCAATTACGAAATCAATTCCCGGATTGATGTCCAATGAGAAATACATTGGAGAATTGCCCGATACTTTTTCTTTGGCTTGTTGCAATCTAGTTTGATTTCTATTCAAGTAAGCTTCATGTAGCGTTGCGTAATTGTTCATGTAATTTTCTTTTAATCCACTGATGTCGGGTTGAGTTTTAGTGCCATTTAGAACTTCTTGACGATGTGCTTGGACTTGTGCTTGCAAAGCTTCGACCAATTCGTCTTTTACCGCTTGAGCTCCGGCTTGGATTTCATTTTGATAACGGCTGCGATATTGATTTGCTTCTTCAACTAAATCATCGACTAAATCCTTGGGTTGCATTTCAGCAAGATCAGCGACAACAGCTTCTGGATTTAATTCAACATAAGCAAGAATCATCTTGGCAAATCCGTAAGAAATGTCATAAGTTTCTACCAAAGTTTCTGCTTCTTCATCGACTTCTTCATTTTTCAAAACAACAGCTCCAATAGCGTTTTCTTGGAAAAATGTTTGAAGTTTTTCTTGAACTTGGATCATAAAATCATTGTTTTCCGAATCCTTTTTACCACCGGCTTGAATCATTACCGCACCATCTTCTCTGGTAATATCGATATAACCAGTATCGATAGCTGCATTTAAATACAAGTGAAGTGCTTCTTCATATGTCTTGCCTTCCATTTCTAGACCGGCAGCCACAATTTCTGCTTCTTCGTTTCTAAAACTGTAAGTATAAACTTTTCCTTCACTGTCGATAACAAAGTCTACCGCAGGATTCATCTCTAAAGATAGATAAGTATAATCTGAGTAAGCGACTTCTTCCGTTTCAGCACAAGCTACAAGGCCTATGCCAGCAAAAAGTAATGTGAGCATTAAGAGAATTTTTTTCATATTTTTCACCTCTTTTTCCCTTTCATCTATATATACGTGTTGTGACGATTATTTATTGAGAAAAGTTTTTAACTTTAGTGTAAATACCAATTTGTGCTATACTTAAATATATTGGAGGTTTAAATTATGAAGATTGGAATTTATGGCGCAGGTGGTATGGGTACCGTTTTAGGGGCTTATATAAGCAAAGCGGGTTATGATATTGATTTAATAAATAGAAATAAAGATCATGTGCTCGGATTAAATAAAAATGGAGCACAAATTATTGGTAAAATTAACTTCACACAAAAAGTGAAAGCAATCCTTCCTGAAGAAATGAAAGATAAATACGATATTATTTTATTAATGACTAAACAAAGATATAATCCAGAGGTTGTTGAAAGCCTGATTCCATACCTATATGAAGACTCATTAGTATGTACAATGCAAAACGGTTTGCCTGAAGATTCTGTTGCCGATGTCATCGGCAAAGATAGAACTTGTGGCTGCGTCATGAGTTGGGGTGCGACTTTCCACGGGAATGGCATCAGCGAATTGACATCTGAAGCTACTCGCGATACCTTGACTTTCAATATCGGCAAGTTTGGAAACAATGATAATAACAAGTTTGATTACATTGTTCAGTTATTAAACACGATGGGAACCGTAACTGTAGAAGAAAATTTCATTGGTATCAGATGGGCAAAACTGCTTATAAACAGTGCCTTTAGCGGCCTATCGGTTATTACTGATGCAAATTTTGGTGATATCTCCAAACACAAGTTTGCCAAGCTGATTGCGATTGAAGTCATAAAGGAAGGCATAGAAGTGGCCAAAGCTGCAAAAATCAAAATTGAACCAATACAAGGAAAAAATATTGAAAAATA
>JAQVFZ010000002.1 GCA_028697025.1 Candidatus Izemoplasmatales bacterium
AAGATCGATTTCGGAATCCAATGGTCTGATTTCATTGGTTCTACGTCCGTCTGGGCGAATCTTATCTACGGTAATCAATCTTCTTACCTCATTGACTTGAATCAATTCCAGTACTTGTTTGGCAAATGAAAGATTTTTTTCCAATTCTTCCCTTTCCAATTTTGCTTCTTTATATTCTTTTTCCAAAATATCCAAAATTTCGTTTTCGATATCTTCAATAGTATTCTGTCTTTCCAATTTTTCGTGAATGGAAACGGATTTAGTGATGCGCCCATTCTCAAGTTCTCTTACTCGTTGCTCAATCTCGGCTGGAACGGTCAATAATTCAACGACTATCTTTTCCTTGCCGATTTCAGAGATTACTTCTTCTTGAAAAGCTACTAGTTCCTTGATTTTATCATGAGCGAACATCAGCGCATCCAAAATCACGTCTTCTTCAACTTCTTTAGCTCCAGCTTCCACCATGTTGATGGCATCTTTGGTTCCGGCCACCATCAAATCCAAGTCTGATTCTAAAAGTTGTTCTGGATTTGGATTTAATATGAATTCTCCATTGATTAACCCGACCATGACGCCAGCTATCGGACCATCAAACGGAACACCACCGATACCGAGGGACAAGGAAGCTCCCAACATAGCCGTCATTTCCGGAGACTTGTTTGGATCAGCACTTAAAACGGTATTGATAACTTGAACTTCATTACGGAAACCTTCAGCAAACAAAGGTCTCAACGGTCGATCGATAGCGCGAGAAATCAAAGTTTCATGTTCGGTCGGACGACCTTCACGACGTAAGAAACCGCCAGGAATCTTTCCGGCCGAATATAACTTTTCTTGATAAATAACCATCAAAGGAAAGAAATCTTGAGCCATAGCTTCCTTACTAACGACTGTAGCCGATAATACTGCAGTTTCACCATATCTGACCAAACAAGCACCAGTTGCCTGCTTAGCTAATTGACCTACTTCAACAATTATTTCTGTACGATAAAACTCTTTTTTAAAAACTCTTTTCATTAATTTACCCCATTTCAGACTATTATAATATTGCCTAATTAAATATTATAACATAAATTTATAATTTACACACTAGAATCAAAGAAATAGCACCCGACAAATCGGGTGCATATTACTTATCTTCTTAATCCTAATTTTTTAACTAAATTAGCATATCTTTCCTTTGAAACCGATTTTAGATAGTTTAATAAACTTCTACGTTTACCAACCTTCATCAATAAGCCTCTACGGGAATGATGATCGTGTTTATGAACCTTCAAATGTTCGTTCAAAAGATTGATTTCTTCTGAAAGCAGAGCAATTTGAATTTCCGGAGAACCCGTATCTCCTTCTTTCAATTGGTTTTCAACAACGATTTCTTTGATTCTTTCTTTGGTCAATGCCATAGTATTTTCCTCCTTTTATAAGTTACTTACCATAAAACCGAATTAAAGCGTCGGAGTGTCGCTTATATCCCGTCTTAGGCGCACAAAGTATTATATCATAGCTTAATTATTTTAGCAAGAATTTTTTACTTGCTTTCTTTTCCAATCAAAGCTTTCAAGCCTTGAACGATTTGGTACATTGAGTAGGTGTCCTGACGGCAATAGAGCAATAGATTTTTTCTTTTTTCATCAGCCTCGACCTTGGTCAATTCCGACAGGCTTTGAAAGGCTTTGTAAGCCTTGACGCCATCATTGATCAAAAGGTTTTCATAAGCGTCTTTCTTGAACAGTTTTATCACTTGCTTTAACGAATAGGATCCACCCAAATCGGGGTGATAGAGATTGTAGACCTCGAGGTCTGCGCCATCATAACCAATTCTTTGATATAGAGTCTTGTTAGTTTTGATAATATCCAATAAATCAAATAAGCGATTGATGATTTTATTTATGTCTTTTTGAAATTCAGGGAAAACCAACTTCAATTCTTCGAGTCTTGTTTTTTCAAAGGTTTTATTGTACACGACAATGGAAGAATCGCTTTGGTTTAAAATCCGGATTAAATTCTCCAGCAGTAATTTTCTTTCATCCTTTAAAGGATTGGCCAAGAATTCAAAATGATTTTCATCAATTTGAAATTCATGATTTGGATGACTTTGAATATGAATAGAATATTGAAAAACCGATTGTGAATAAGGACTTTCACCACGATATTTGGGTATAGCTTGCGGATTCGCTTCAAAATCAAGGTAATATAGCGGATATTTCATTTGATTCAAGCCTAAATCAAGTTTCTTTGCATGAAAAAACAGGCTTGAATTATCACAACAATATCTCTGCATTAAATTGTTTTGATCTTTTAACCAGAATATCGGCAAATCTTGCATAGAGACGTAACCTTCATTTAATAGATCATAGGTGTCATGATGAATATTGCCTTCTTCCGTTGTTTCATTAAAACCTAAATGTGAGTTGAAATAATCAAGAATAGAGGTGTTTTCGGGCAAATGGGAATAGCAAAAATCAATAAACTTGCATGCATTTGGTTTTCCCTTGCTACAAGCCTTTTTTTCAAGTATGCACGGCGTAAAATCATTTAGTTCAAGATGGTTGATCATTCGAAACAAAGCAATTTCGACAATTTCATCGATTTTATCAAGTTTGGAAAAATCAAAGAGATGATAAAGTTTTTCACTGTATGAAATTCCGTCGTACATATATTCCGAATTAAGAAATACAAAGTAAAGGCGATAGTTTTTTTGAGGATAGACCTTTTTAAGAATGAAATATTTCAAAGCGTAACTAAAGACAATCCGTCCTAAACTCTCATAAGTCGAGTACAATTTATCCAGTTTTTCTTCAAGATTCTTGTTTGTGATTTTTGGTATTACCGGTTCAAATACTCCTGATTGATTCGGTTGAAAAACCGCAACTTTATCTTGCCCATCCTTGAATTTCAACTCAATGAAATCTGTCGAAGTGTATGGTGTAAGGCAATATAGAATATCATCATCGACGAGAAAATCATAGTTTTCCGATAAAGTAATTTCGTGTTCAAATTCGTAGGTTAAATTAATGTTTTTTCTGATTTCTTTTTGAGGGCTGTATAGATGACTCAACAAAATATCGCGAAAAACTGCATTTTCTTGCGACATTTCCTTGTTGAGATATAAAGCTGTAAACGGATCGTTCAAAGCCGCAAAACGGCGACAGCGATTATAATTGATAACAGCGTTCGCATTTACAAGCATATATGCTCCTTTGGTTATAATGAATTAATGATGGCGATAAACTCTCTCTGCTGGATGTTATCGGCATGGGGAAAGGCAGATTCATGCGAATCAAACAAAGTTAAGGCTTCATTAACACTTAACCAATGTTCAGTTATGTCTTGATTGATTTCTTCTTCAGTAAACTTACGGTCCGACTTTCCGTTTAGATCTGCGTTGACTAAAAAATAATGGGTTTCCCAGTTTTCTTCCGGAAAATATTCTTTTATCACCAGCGTTTTTCGAATTATTTCGCCTTTATATCCTGTTTCTTCTAGAAGTTCCCTCAGGACAGCTTGTTCAGGAGTTTCTCCAGGTTCTATCCCTCCGCCAGGACTCATGTATACATCGATTCTTCTTGCGTGCAACAACAATAACTTGTCATCAACAAGAACCAACGCACGGCTCGAGCGTCTAGTCTTAGTTGCTATATCTTCTTTGCTGAGATTATCAGCGTAAATCTCGATAATCATTCATGTCTCCTAAAATTTTTTGAACTGGTTTTTGAAAAAAGTCAACGAATATACCGATAAAAACCAATGCGATAAATGTGTTCGGTCCGATAAAAAAATATGATTCTTCATGAGAAAAGAGCAATCCGACGATAATTGTCGCTACCAAAGCCAATGCTTCGCCAATCAATTTTCCTTTGCCAAAAGTAATTTTTAGTTTATGTGAGATTGCCAGGCAAAATTGGTCAAGTGCAGGCAGTGGATAATTGCATAAAACTATCATATTCAAGCCTATCGCTACAAGAGATAGTGCGATAAAAACATAGGCTATGTTAATTAAAAGATGCATCTGGGTTACGTCCGGAACCACCAATAGCAGCAAATCGATCACCAAGCCGATATAAAAACTGATGAGAAGTGGAAAAAGCATCATTAAGTCAGGTTTTTTCTTTTCAATCAAATAGGCTAAACCAATCAACAACATTGCCATGATTGGCGTTAAATATCGGTAATCAATCGGAATGCCTTCATAAAAATTTCGGTTCAATGCATCCCATGAGCCCATCCCCAAATTTGATTTTTGAAAAAGTGCAACACTGAAACCGAGGATGCTTAATCCCAAGATGTATACCAAAGGTCTTTTAAAATTTTTCATATTTCCTCTATATTAAGCGCTTAAAGCCAAAAAAGCTATCAAAGGCGATAGCTTAGTCAAGCAATGCAATTTTTATAACGTCATCAATTGTTTTGGCATAATGAATCTTTAAAACGTCCTGGACTTCTTTTGGAATATCTTCCACGTCTTTTTCATTGCCTTCAGGAATGATGATTTCCTTGAGACCGGTCCTGGCCGCAGCAATTGACTTTTCTTTTAATCCACCAATTGGCAATACGCGACCGTTAAGAGTTATTTCACCCGTCATGCCAACGAAACGATTGACTTTTCTATTGGTCATTACCGATATCAAGGCAGTGGCAATAGTCACCCCGGCTGAAGGACCGTCTTTTGGAATGGCACCTTCAGGCACGTGGATATGAAAATCGTTCTTATCCAATATTTCTTGGTCTATGCCGAGCTTGCTCGCGTTACTTTTCACATATGATAAAGCGGCCATAGCCGACTCTTTCATAACATCACCGAGATTTCCGGTCAAGACCAAGTTGTTTTTGCCTTCATAATAAGTGGCTTCAACTTCCAATGTGTCGCCGCCTGCCATTGTGTAGGCTAGTCCGGTGACTACTCCAACCATGTCTGATTTCAGGACTTGGTTGTTCTTGAACAGAGGTTTGCCGAGATACTTGTTGAGATTATCCTGTTTGATGGTTATATTATCAAGGTTTTTGGTCAAGATTTGCTTGATGGCTTTTCTGACGATTGAACCAATCAATCTTTCCAGTTGTCTGACTCCTGCTTCCCTGGTATAATCACGAATGATAATCTTGATTGCCGCATCGGTGATTGTCAGTTTTTTTGTCTCTAAGCCATGACTTTTGATTTGCTTTTCAACGAGAAATTGCTTGGCAATATAAAACTTTTCTATTTCCGTATACGAACTTAATTCAATGACTTCCATTCTGTCCCTTAAAGGTTCCGGAATGTTTTGCAGATAGTTTGCAGTTGTTATGAATAGAACTTGGGAAAGATCATAATCTTCTTCGACATAATGATCGCTGAAGAATTGGTTCTGCTCTGGGTCTAAAACTTCCAGGAGCGCTGAAGCTGGGTCGCTTCTATCAGTCATCGCCAACTTGTCGATTTCATCAATCAGGAAGACAGGGTTGACAACCTTGGCCTTGATCATGCCATTGATGATTCTACCAGGCAGAGCGCCGACATATGTTCTTCTATGGCCCCTGATTTCCGCTTCATCATGGACGCCACCCAAACTGGTTTTGACAAACTCACGGTTAAGGGCATTGGCTATCGATTTTGCTAAAGATGTTTTACCTACTCCAGGAGGACCGCTTAAACAGAGAATTGTTTGAGGATTTTTCCCCGTCAGCATCTTTACTGATAGATATTCAATTATTCTTTCTTTGACTTTTTCCAAACCAAAATGCGCATTTTCAAGTTTCTGGATGGCCACATTGATGTCTTCTTCATCTTTCGTGGTTTTCGCCCAAGGAATTGATATCAAGGTTTCCAGATAGGTTCTGACGACATTGGATTCGCTTGAGTTTGGCGAAAGATATTCATATCTTTTCAATTCTTTTAAGGCTTTTTCCTTTATCTTTGCCGGCATATCGGATTCTTCGATCTGTTCAAGGAATTTTTGGGCATCGCTTTGCTTCGAATCGCCTAATTCTTCTTGAATTGCCCGCATTTTTTCCCGCAAATAATACTCTTTTTGATTCTGGTCAGTCGATTTTCTGACGCTTTCGTTGATTTTATTTTCGATTGATTGTAAAGTTTTTTCTTTTTCGATGTCTTCCAATAAATATTTTAGCCTTTGATTTATTGACATCTCCTTAAGATATTTGATTCTTTCGTTTTCCGGTATTCTAAGTTCTGAAGCCACTAAATCAGACAATTGTTCTGAGGTCATGCCTTTATTTAAAGTGTCTAGTACTTTTTTGGAATCACGGAAGATGAATTTTGCATTTTCGATGATTTCTTTTGAAACCATCTTGAGTAGGACTTGTTCTTCATTGAGATCGTCCTGTACAAGAACCAGGGAAGTGAAATCAATCAGATAGAACGGTTCTTTAGCGATTAAATCATTTAATTTGACTCTGGCTATCGGTTCAAATTTTATCTTATAGTTGCCGTTAGGCAACTTAATCTTTACACTAATTCTCGCGAGGATACCAACTTCAACCAAATCAGAAAACTCTGGTTCTTCAATCGTAGGATTTTCCTGAAAAACCAGCAATACATGGCCATCGCGATTGGTTTCTGCTTCAGTTATTGCATTTTTTGAGAAATCTCTTCCAATCTCCACCCTGATGTCGGATGCGGGCAGGAATACTACACCTCTGACTGCGATAACCGGTAAGTGATCGGAAAATACCTTATTCGGATTATACATATACTCACCTCATCATAATTTTGATTATCAATCATATTTTACCATAAATAAGAAAAAACACCTAATATTTTACTGCTTGATTTTTGATAAAATGTTAGGGGTTTTTTATTAAATTAATTAAGTTTTATTTACTATTTTGCTTGGTTAGCCGAAGATACAATCAAGTCCAAAGCTTTTTTATAAGTGATTTCCGCAACGATTGCAGATTCAGGTATTGCATTTTTGGCTTGTTCTAAAGTCACATTTTGTGATTTGTATTGTTCAACGATTTCCAAATACTTGTTTTCGATTTCTTCTTTTGAAGCGGTCAAACCTTCTGCTTTAGCAATTTCATTGACAACGAATTGTTCAGAAAGAGTTTTTTTGGCTTGTTCTTCCAATTCTTTTTCGAATTCTTCTTCAGTCTTGCCCATGTATTGCAAATACATATTGAAATCCAAACCGTATTGTTTGATTTGATTCATTGTATTTTCTTTCATGGTTTTTGCTTCGTCTTTGATCATTTCTACCGGTAAGTCGAATTCAGCGTTTTCAGTTGCTTTGGCAATTACAGTTTGACGTAAATGTTCTTCATTTTGTTTTTCTTTAAAAGATTTCATTTCTTCATGAACATGGTGTTTATAGGCTTCAACTGTATCAACTCCGTCAAGATTCAACTCCTTGACGAAATCTTCATCCAGGGCAGGCACAACTCTTTGTTTGATTTCATGGATTTTAACTGCAAAGACAGCTTCTTTGCCAGCTAAAGATTTTTCTTGGTAATCTTCTGGGAAAGTGACTACGACATCTTTTTCTTCACCTGAAGCCATCCCGATCATTTGCTCTTCGAATCCCGGAATGAAACTGCCCGAACCAATTACCATTTCGTGGTTTTCAGCTGTTCCGCCGGCAAATTTTTCACCGTTGACAGATCCGGAAAAATCAAATACAGCGGTATCTCCACTAACGATGACACCTTCTTCTTTGATGACCATTTCTGCGTTTTGTTCTAGTTTGCGTCCGATTTCCGCTTCAATTTCAGCTTGAGAAGGTTCGACAGGCAACAATTCAACTTTTAGGTTCTTATATTCTCCCAATTTGATTTCTGGTCTTACGGCAACCGTCACTTTATAAGAGAAATCTTCTCCTCTTTTGACTTTATTGATGTCAAGGTCGATTTGAGGCTGAGCGACAACATCAATTTCATTTTCCATTACGGTATTGTAATAAGTTTCCTGCAAAACATGTTGAATCGCTTCTTCATATAGTGATTCCACACCGTATTTTGCTTCATAGATGCTTCTTGGCGCTTTGCCTTTTCTAAAACCTTTGATGGTTACTTTTTCATTTTCAATAGCGAATGCATGGTCAAGTCCATGTTCAAACTGTTCTTTACTTACTTGCACCTCGAAGTGCACGCGTGATCCACTTAATTTATCAATTATCATTTATAATTCCTCCAAATCTTTTCACTTTTACAATTATAACAAAAACCACTCAATAAATCAAACTTTTTAGCTTTCAAAATCACTTCTCGAAAAGACTCTTGAATCTTGAAGGAATCTTCTTCATTGATTCAACCAAAACGCGAGGTAATAGGATCACAGCTTCACCAAAAGCCAACTTTCTGATTTGATTTTTCTTCATACCTTTGATATTCATGAATAGGTAATTTCTGGCGATGATACCTACTCTAAGCGACAACAAGGCGTTGCCGATTCCTTGTGCGAAGGAACCCGTTATGGTTTTTAGTATCGGTATTTCAGCCAAGGCGTTAGCGCCAGTCGAAGGGAAAACATCGGAAAAGTTCATATCTTCCAAAGTCTCGGCGATAATCGCCGTCGACAAAACATTGACCGACAACTTGCCTAAAGAATAATAACTAGGCCTAAAACCGCATTTGAGAACCAGATTTTTTATCAACTTCAAATTAATAGTTATCACCGCTATCGCGTCAAGTTTACCGTTTTGCGAAATCGCCGTTGAAACAAATACAGTTTCAGCATGGGATATTATCATCTGATTCAATTCTTTTTTGATGGTTTCATCAAAGACTCTTGATAAAGTCTGTTTCAACTGCAATGCATCATTCATCGAAGATGTAATCAGAGTCTTGTCTTCTTCTTTCACGTAATCTTCGCCAAGCAGATTTCTGGCTACTTTTTTGTACATTGAAAAATTCTTTTTCGCATTTTCTTCTTCGCTGAAAAGTTCATCAAGCGAAAAGGTTGGCGAGAAAATAATCAAAAATAGCGGTCTGATGAACAAAATAATAAATAGTATACCGGCCACGCCATAGAAGGCATATTCAACATAGGCGTGGACTCGCCTCAATCTCTCTCCTAAATCAAGCACGGAACTGACAATAACTAAAATCATGAAGAATATAGCCGCAATTCCTAGTGTAATCCAAAGTCCTTTACTTATCTTTTTCATTCCATACCCCTCTTTTCTATAAGTTCGAGTACATCTAATCTATCCTGTTTTATTCTTTCAATCAAATCAGCTTTGTTCTCGAAGTAATACTCATCTCTCATGAACTTCAGGAATTTTATACCGATAACTTGGTCGTAAATATCTTCTGAAAAGTCAAAGATGAAAGTTTCCAAAGTTATTTTGGTGTCGTTGAAAGTTGGTCTTTTTCCGACATTTGTCATACCGTAGTATTCTTTACCTTCAACCACGACTTTGGTAAAATACACGCCGAGTTTAGGTAATAGATAATTGGTAAAATCAATGTTGGCGGTCGGAAACCCAAGCCTCTTGCCAATGCCGTTTCCGTGGATCACCTTACCTGTAATCGCATACTCTCTACCGAGCAGGAAATTTGCTTCAGCTATATCTCCATTCAAGAGGTTTTCACGTATTCGAGTCGAACCTATTTTTTCTCCGTGGTAAGTGATTTCTTTGATGACCACAGTTTCAAAATAAGGGGACTGCTGCAATAAGTCAACTTTTCCCTTGCCTAAGTAACCGAAGGTAAAATCTTCTCCTGCGACACAGACCTTAAGTTTACTTAGGAATTGCTCAATAAAGCCTTCAGGGCTGTATTTAATCAAGTCATAGGAAACTTTCATGACATACAAAACGTCAACATCCAAATCTTCAAGAATCTTGGCTTTGTCCTCGACGGAAGTCAAAAAATAAAACGGTTTATTTTGCATGAACAATTTAATGCTGATGTCGAAAGTAAGAACACCCAGTTTGTAATTTTTAGCTTTTTTTATCATTAAACCTTTTTTAATCAAAGCTTGGTGAGCTTTGTGCAGACCGTCAAAAAAACCTAAACATAGGATTAAGTTTTCTTCATTTATAGTATCAAAATAATCTAAATATTCAACTCTCAAGCCCATTTCACCGACATTCTCATAGTATTTTTGTTGCTGTCATATGTGTATATTGCCAAGACTTCACCAGCACTATTATAGATGATTGTATCCTTCTTGTCAGAAAAATATTTCATATCGATAAATCTGCCGAATTGAATGTCATTTGCTATTGTTTCTGAAACGGTTATTCTTGGTAATGCCAAAAAATCAAAAGGATCTTTAAGATTAAACTCTTGATTAATTAAATCCTCCATGGTTATCGAGTCAGCCAAAGTGAAATTACTCACTCTGGTTCTTCGCAATTCCATAAGACAACCGACGTTGTTTAATTTAACGCCCAGATCTCTGGCAATCGAACGGATATAAGTGCCTTTGGAAACGTCAAAAATCGCTTTGACGACAATTGTCTTCTCTTCCTTATAAACTTCAATTTCGCTAATTCCGAATATTTCGATATCTCTTGGTTTAAGTTCAGGCAATTCTTTGTTTTTTCTGGCTAGTTCATACATTTTCCTGCCTTGCACTTTAATTGCGGAAAAGGCGGGAGGAACTTGCTGATTTTTACCGATAAACGATTTTAAAGCATTAATTACTTGACTTTCGGATAGTTTGGAGGCGTCCAATTCTGCAATCAGATTGCCGGTAGTGTCATCTGTGTCATATGACCTGCCGATTAAAAAAGTACACTGATAGGTTTTTCTGTCCTCAGTAAAATATTTAATCAATTTAGTGGCTTTACCGAGTGCTAAAACCAAAATCCCGGTCGCATTGGGATCAAGGGTACCGGTATGTCCGATTTTTTTGACTTTCAAAGTTTTCCTCGCTACAGCCACAATATCAAAAGAGGTGAAATCCTTCGGTTTGTCAATAACTAATAGACCATCCATCAAGATATCTCCTTATCGACAAGTTTAAGAATGTCTTCCGCATAAATCGAACCGGAAATTCTTCCGATTTCTTGTGAATCCAGATAATAGACAAGTGTTGGTACACCATCAATTTTTTGAATTTTTGCCAAATCTCTTTCGATATCGATATCTCGAAAAACAATTTCAACATCCGTTAATGAATCCTTGAGATCAATCAATCTTCTTTTGAGAGCTCGACATTTTCCGCAATACCTTGCGGTAAAAAACTCTATTTTCTTCATATTCTTTTCCTATCTAAATTGAAAAACAGTTACACCCACTCCGCCTTCGCCTTCATTTCCACGACGATAACTTTTGACGTGAGGATTCTTTTTCGCATAACTTTCTACGCCTTTTTTTAAAGCGCCTGTACCGATTCCATGAACGATATAAGCAAATTCCAAATTATTCAGCAAGCAATCATCAACGAACTTATCAAGTTCAAGCATTGCTTCTTCATATCGTTTTCCATGCAAATCCAGTTCGACTTTTACTGTTCTTACGACGTCAGCTTGATTGCTCGTAGGATTGGTCATTATATCTTCGGGCTTTTCTTTCGTTACAAATTCGATTTCATCCTTCTTTAAGGTCAAAGTCAATGCGCCCATAATGACCTCATATTGGCCGTTTTTCAGTTCTTTATTAATTATGCCATTCCTTTGATATGAAAGCACCTTGACCGTATCGCCGATAGCGACATCACGGTTGGATACTTTTTTATATGCTGTTTTTTGGTAAAAAACATCTTTTGCTGATTTTTTTAAACCGGCAAGTTCATGTTCCTTGAAAATCGCTGATTTTTTGAGTTCGTCAAGTTCCTTGATCAGATTCTCGGCTTTTTTGGTATACTCTTCTTGCTTCGTTTTTTGGGTGATTTCAAACTCTCTCAAGACTTGATTCTGTCTAATTTTTTCTTGAGATTGAAGGTTAATATACTTCTGTTTTTCTTCTTCAAGTTTCTGGTTTCTTTCCTTAAGAACCGATAATTCGTTATCGAGTTCAATACTTTGGCGGTCAAGTTTAGCTATCAATTTAGAGACGTCTGTAGCGAAAGATAAGGAAATGTTTTCCGCCTTTTGACATATTTCTTCCATCAGTCCTAGCCTTCTTGCTATCATGATGGCATTTGAGGTTCCGGGAACGCCGATTTTAAGCTTGTATGTTGGTTTCAAGGTTTCAATGTCAAATTCAACCGAAGCATTGACTGTGTTATCCAAATCATAAGCGTAGGTCTTTAATTCCGGGTAATGAGTTGTTATCATGGAATACAGTTTCTTTCTGCGAAGATATTCTATGATTGAGATCGCTAACGAAGCCCCTTCCTTAGGATCGGTTCCAGAGCCAATTTCATCGAGCAAAACCAAAGAATCATCGCCACATTTTTCGATGATGCGAATGATATTTCCGATATGGGAACTGAAGGTCGATAACGATTGTTCAATTGATTGCTCATCACCGATATCGGCGAAAATATTATTGAAACAGATGGTCTCGCTGTTCTCGTTTACCGGTATCAACATTCCTGATTGGACCATTATGCTTAGCAAACCAAGGGTCTTTAAAGCGACGGTTTTTCCGCCGGTATTAGGCCCGGTAATGATTATGTGGTGATAGTCATGGAAACTTATGTTATTACCGACCACCACATCTTTTGGAATTAGGGGATGGCGGGCATTGATCAAATTGATTTTTTTCGTAATATTTGGTCGGGTAAAATCATTGGCCAAAGCATATTTGGCTTTGGCAAAGACAATATCCAAATAAGTGAATATCTGGAGATTATTTCCCAGTTCCACCGTGTATTCACCGACTTTATAAGTCAACATTCTTAAGAGTGCATCTATTTCATTTGCTTCTTCCACAAAATAACGCGATAAGTCATTATTCATCTCAAAGCAACTGATTGGCTCGATAAAAACCGTTTCACCGCTCGCTGATTGATCATGAATTATTCCTTTTACAGCATTCTTGAATTCGCTTTTTACCGGTAAAACCAAGCGATTGTTTCTGATGGTAATTAAAGAATCGGTAAGTCTGCTGGCTTCTGATTTCAGCAAACTTTGCATTTTCGACTCGATTCGATCTTCAGTGACGCGAATTTTCTTTCTGATGTCGGCCAGTTTAGCACTGGCATTATCATAGATCTCGCCTTTTTTATCGATGACTTTGTCAATTTCATTTTTCAAGGCATTGATTGACACCAGACGGTCATAGTAATCTTTAAGATTGGTAAAATTCAGATTCAGGGATATGACTTTTTTTACGAAGACAATGGTTCTGACTATGGCTTCCTGATGTGAGACTACCCTCAACAACTCATCGATATTCAAAACAGAGCCAATTTCTGCTTTTTTAATAATTTCCCTGATATCCAAAATACCGGTTAATGGCGTTTCATCATAACGTTCTATGATGATTTTTGCCTCTTCAACTTCAAAAAGCAACCTTTTGATTGCTTCAACGTCGGTAATTGGCAAAATTTCTAAAACTTCTTTTTTACCGATATCAGTCTGGCTAAAGGTTGAGAGTATTCGTAAAATCTTATCAAATTCGAGTTTTTTTATTTCTGCATACATATTGCGTCACTCCACTTCTTTTATTTTATCATAAATTATGCTAAAATAGAAATAGGAGATGAGACAATGAACTATGTTTTTACCATCGATGAGAAAAACCTTGTCAAACTTAAAGAATATTATCAACCAATCATGGTTACAAGCGACAATTCAACCCATAAATATCTATTTAAAACCGACCAGCTTACCATTACCGTATATAACTCCTTAAAAGTAATGTTTCAAGGAGAAGATGCCTTAGAAGAATACAACAGTTGGGCGGAAATTCTTGGTTTGGAAAAATACGAAAGCGCAGAAAAATTCAATGGTTACGACAATCAGTATTTGCCTCTTAGAGTCATAGGTTCCGATGAAGTCGGAACAGGTGATTTTTTTGGACCGGTCGTGGTTTGTGCAGCTTATGTCACTCCTAAGGACTACCAGTTCCTCGACGAACTTGATATTAAAGATTCTAAAAAAATTACTGACAGTCAAATTAAGATTATCGGCGAGAAACTGATAAAGAACATTCCTCATCACGTGTTGGTCACAAACAATGAAAAATACAATGAACTGATCGAAAAAGGTTTCAATCTCAATAAAATCAAAGCTTACTTGCATAATCACGCCATCAAAAAATTGATTTTCAGATATCCTGATTACCAAAAAATAATCCAAGACAAATTTTGTTCGGAAGAAAACTACTTTGAATATCTTAAATCCGAAGAAACTGTCAAGAACATCGATTTTTTGACTCAAGCCGAATCAATTCACAAGGCCGTCGCAGTCGCTGCCATCATTGCCAGATACCGTTTCTTGCAGGAATTTGAACTTTTGGAAAAAGAATACGGCGTCACCTTACCTAAAGGTGCAGGTCCTGGCGTTGATGCCGTCGCAAGAATAATGGAAATGAAACATGGTGAACTAATTTTCAGAAAAATTGCTAAATTAAATTTCAAAAATTATCAAAAAATAAAAAAGAATTAAGGTGGAAAAACCTTAATTCTTTAATTTTTTTAGGTAAGATTTGAATTCTTCCGGAAGCGGTGAATTAAACTCCAACCACTTCTTTGTTTTTGGGTGGGTAAATCCTAAACTTTCAGCGTGCAGGAACTGTCCAAAATCATTCGGTTTGGCGTTACCGTAAACATAATCATTGACCAAAGGGTGATTGATGTATTGCATGTGAACTCGGATTTGGTGGGTTCTTCCGGTTTCTAGAATACATTTGATCAAAGTCTTGTCCTCATATGTCTCCAAAACTTCAAAATTGGTAATCGCTTCTTTACCAGAAGCTGTTACGGCCATTTTCAAGCGATTATTCTTGTCTCTACCGATAGGCGCATTGATTTTGCCTCTTTTATTGACAATTATCCCTTCTACAAGGGCGATGTATTCTCTTTTAGTTAGCTTTTCCTGCAACTCTTTCGCCAAGATATCATGCGCATAGTTATTTTTCGCGACCATCAATAGCCCCGATGTGTCTTTATCGATACGATGAACTATACCAGGCCGCATTTCACCATTGACATCGGAGAGATTTTTTATATGCCATAAAAGTCCGTTTACCAAAGTGTCTTGATAGTGTCCGGGAGCGGGATGAACCACCATTCCTGAAGGTTTGTTTACGACTAGAACATCCTCATCTTCATAGACAATGTCCAAATCCATTTTAGTCGGTACGATTTCCGTTTCAGAAAAATCCACATCTATAACTTCAATCAAATCACCGAATCTTAGGACATATGAAGCTTTAACCTGGGTTTGGTTGACAAGAATCTTTCCTTCCAGCAATAGTTTTTTAATCGTTGAACGGCTTAGGCTTTCGATTTTTAAAGCTAAAAACCGATCTATTCGATCGGTTTCGTCGTTTTCCGTAACGAGATATTCAAAAAATATATCATCCATTGGTATTCAACCTCTTCTTTTCCAAAAAGAAAACATCGATAAAAAACAGAAAAATTCCCACATTAAGGAATGTGTCGGCAAAATTGAATATATATTCCCAAATGCCTCTGAAATCAAGAAAATCGATGACAGCGTGATCGATTTGCACAGCTCGATCGATGGCATTGCCAATTGAACCGGCTATTAATAGCGCTAATGCGATACGATATACGATTAGACGCTTATCTTTAAAATCGCTCTTGAAGAACATGTAACCAAAGACAGCTGAAGCTAAAACGGCGAAAATCAAGAAAATCCAAAAATAATCGGTTGCCAAACCAGTGAAACCGCCAAAGAGCATGCCAGTGTTTCTGGTATAGGTCAAATGAAAGAAATCAGTTATGACAGGGATAGTTTCTTGTTCCAAAAGAACTGAAGAAATCCAAATCTTCGATACCTGGTCAATTCCTATCAGTGCTAAGATTATAAAAATCCATTTAATCATGCTTATTCTCCTAAACCATCAAAATCGGGATGAAAACAAAGATAAACAACAATCCGATAATAACGAAAATAATGTCGATGATGATTTGATCAATCAAAAACAAAGTATCCAAATCGGTTTTTATCTCGCTTTTCTTCAACACTAAAGCCTTTTTCAAAAAATGATGAAATAACATATTCAATAAAATCATAACAATTATAAGCAATATGACCCAAAAAGTCAAATAGTATAAATATACCGATATGATTTGTCCAATAGCTGCCAGAGCTGGTAACGCAATCAATAATGTAAAAATAAATGCTCCATAAATAGCGGATATAATCTCTCTAGTGGTGAATTCTTCTTTATAAGATTTAGTCATTTCTAAATATTTTTTTATCATAAAACAAACCCTTCCCAATAACCTTCCGGATCAGCTAGATAAGAAAGGCTGTCAGCGAAAGTCCGTACCGGAACCAACCATCCCGTTGGGTCGATTCCATGTTTTTCACACGCCCTCAAAGCTTCCATATAATTATCGTAATAATAATTTTCGTCATGATAAGGAATGAAAAAGACATCTACTTTATTGATATAGGCGGTTATAATTTTTTGTTCAGTGCCGCCGATATAGCCAACTGTTCCATCGTAATTGATGGTACCTGTTCCCGCTATTTTCTTTCCTCCGGTAATATCTTCTTCAACCAACATGTTGTATATTGCCAGCGTCTGCAACAAACCGCCACTTGGGCCGCCAATGTTGGAATTCTTTTCAGAATAATTAGGGTAGGTGTTTTCTTTATTAACCAGATAATACAGTTTTAAGGTAAGTCCGAATTTTCCCGCTTCAGGATCCTTGGTGAGAATTCTTGAATACTCAACACCCTTGTCATTTTTGAAAAAGAACTCATAGCTATCTTTTTCAGTAGTGTAAGTGCTGATTAAGGTAAAATCATCAATTATGACATCTTGATCGCCTATGGCATAAAGAAACTCATCGCCAAAAGCAATGTCGTCATAAAAAGACATATAATTAGCCTTGCCGAAAACCATTACTTTCTCATAGGTGTCGATAAAGATCTCCGGATTATCAATTTGTGCTTCCTGATAAGCCAAAATCACTGCCGCATTGACAGAAGTTTCCTTGTCCAGATAACTGATTTGCGCGATTTCTTCATTGGTATAATCGGCATAAGAGCCAGTCAAAATATTTGCATTGTTGTAATCTGAAAATTGACCAATCATGAATTGAAAAAAAGTTGGACGGGTGATAGATACTATGTAGGTTGAAGAGATTGTCCCGGATATTTCCTTATCTTGATTGTAGTCGACGCTGATAATACTTTCGACTTCAGTGATTCCACCTGGAGTGTCAAGATAATAGCCGATTGGATAAAACAAGACGAAGGCAAAAAACAGATAGGGAATTATCAGTACTTTGACGTAAGGCCAGTAAGCTTTTGTGAGTTCATTCATGACCGATCAATCCTTAACTGATAATTTTCTAGCTTTCTAACTTTGATTTTCGCCATGTCAAACAGCTTTTTTGAAGCAATGAATATTGGGTCTTGAGGATATTTATGCTCGAGATAGATGACCTCTTTTATTCCGGATTGGATAATCAATTTTGCGCATTCGTTACAAGGATAAAGTGTGACGTAAATCCGGGAACCAGCTAAATCCACTGAAGAATTCAAAATCGCATTCGGTTCGGCGTGAACGACATATGCATATTTGGATTCGAGATAGTTGTCGTTTCTGTCCCAAGGCAATTCATCGTCGCTGCAGCCGATTGGAAAGCCGTTATAACCGATACCGACTATCCGGTTTTTCTCATTGACAATACAGGCGCCGACTTGAGAACTGTCATCTTTGGAGCGCATAGCTGATAGATGGGCTACCCCCATGAAATATTCGTCCCAACTGATGTAATCCGTTCTTTTCATGATTATTTACCAACTTTCTTTTTTTAACTTTCTTTTTTTGATTATTCAAAAAATTCTTTATCTAATTCATCAACTAAGCTCAAGTCGATATGGCAATATCCACATGGATTCTTTTTGAGATATTTTTGATGATAGCTTTCGGCAGGGAAAAACTCTGGTGCTTTCTTTACTTCAGTACGTATCGGTTTTGGGTATTTGCTTCTAATATTTTCAATGTAACTTGTGATAAAGTCAAAGTCTTCCTCATCTTCAAAGAATATCGCTGTACGATATTGTCTACCGATGTCGTTTCCTTGACGATTGATGGTGGTCGGATCAATTATCTGAAAAAAATGATCCAACAGATGCTTCAAGGAAACTTGATTTTCATCATAAACAATCCTTACCGCTTCGGCATGATTTGATCCCTGACATACCTGTTCATAGGTTGGATTAGGGAAATCGCCGTCGATATAACCGACTTCAGTCTGATTTACGCCTTTTACTTTATCATAATAAGCTTGCACTCCCCAAAAACATCCACCTGCTAAAATTATATTTTTCATTTCTATTACACTCCTATTAAGTCATTTATTATTTTTGCGGCCAGCATTATCCCAGCTACGCTAGGGCAATATGCGTTCGAACCCAGGATGTTCTTATCAAGAACATCGGACGGTTTTTCTTCCGAAAACACTACCGGAAAATTTAACGAATAACCAGCTATTTTCAATTCTCTTCTCATGATTTTGGCTATAGGGCAGACGCTAGTCTGATTTAGTTTCGCGACTTTTATCATTTCGGGTTTCATCTTATTGGCAAAACCCATTGAACTGATAAAAGAAATCGAATTGTCCAGACTGTATTTCGCGATTGCCACTTTGGCTTTAAGATCATCGATGCAATCTGCGACATAATCGAACTTATCGTTCAAAATATAATTGACGTTGGTCGCGTCAACTTTGGTTTGATGAACAACAAGCTTAAGTTTTGGATTAATGGCGAATGCTCTTTCAGCAAAAACATCAGTCTTATATTGGCCTATCGTATTTTCCAAAGCGAGCAATTGCCGGTTGATATTGGTGACGTCGATTGTATCAAAATCAACGACATGAACTTCGCCAATACCATTTCTGACCAAAACTTCAGCTGCAAAAGAACCGACTCCTCCCAAACCGAAGACGATAACTTTCTTTTGGCTGAGAAGGTGATACTTTTCCTTTCCGATTAAATTGATTAAACGATCAAAGCGCTCCACTAATAGTCTCTCCTAAAGAATATGGCTGCATCGCAGCCATTATTTTTTTCTTCCATAATTTAAATTGAAATATTTGCGACCGAGATTTAGCAAGACATAAGCAAACAACAGGAGCGAAAGCACGAGGATGCTGGCTATATATTCCGGTCTTCCGCCCAAATATTTATAGAGAACCACTAAACCGAGAATGCCGAAAATTGAGATTATGACCAGATAATAAAACTCTTGAACATAGGTGGCCTTAACCATTCTTTTCAATTTATCTCTTTTTATTAGCAAGAAAATCGTACCAATTATGGTAATAAGCACAGTAACACCTACCAATATCAATAAGTAGACCCTAACGTCGCTATTATTGGTGAAAGTATCAAAGACATAGGTAAATACCAATACTATCGGCATCAACAACAGCATTGTCCAATAAAAGACTATGCTATTGATTTCATACTTGGAATAGATTCTCGGTCGGTTAATCTTTATCATGAAGAAGTCGCCTCGGTTGTGCTATTCTTCAGTTTTTCTTTCTTCAAGTCCGTGAAAAAACGATAAATTACCTTAATCGATGCGGCAATTGGCGAAGCGAAGATTACCCCAATCGCGCCAAACAAAGAACCAAAGAACAATATTGAAATGATGATTACAATCGGGTGAAGCGATAATTGATGCGACATGATAAGCGGTTGGAAAATATTACCTTCGATGAATTGCATCGCCACGTTGACAAGCAAAACCAACAACGGTCCCGGACCGCTGGTTGCGATAAAGGTATAGACGATTGGCGGAACAGCGGCAATCAACATACCGAAGTAAGGAATGATGTTGGTAACTCCAACCAAGAATCCAAAGAAGAAATAATATTTCAAACCTATCAACTTATAAGCTATGGTCGCTACAGAACCCAAAACTACCATCAAGATCAATTGTCCTCTTAAATAAGCGCCGACGGTCTGGTTTAGCCTTGAGGACAATTCCGCGACGTTTTTCTCGTGCTTGGATGGAATTATCGATCTCATTCTCTCAGCTATGACTTCATAATCGTTCAAATAGAAGATCAACAAAATCGGTAAAAGCGCAAATGCCGTTAAAAGCGGCAAGAGCATATTGGTTAAAGAGGTGATTAGTTTTGGCACGAAACTGTCGACTGTATCGGCAATTAAATTGGTTTCATTGACATAGGCAATGATTTTGTCGTATAAATCAGCACCAAAGAGAAATTCATTTCTTAAGTCATTGTTGATGTAATCGACAATGACAGGATAATCATCGATAAAAAAATTCTTGATTTCATTGACGATTAATGGGGTAAGAAAATAAAATGCCGCAAAGATCAAGCCAACAGTCAAAACAAAGACCAATCCAAGCGAAAACCCTCTAGGCCCAACGCCTTTTTTCTCCAAGTATTTTATTAGTGGAAAGATGATTAAAGCTGAAAAATAAGCTAAACTTATGGGAATTATGACCGATTTTATCGCTCTTAAAATCCAATTCCAAAAATCCGAAAATTGGATAGCCAACAAAATAATGCCAAATCCTAAAATGACGATGGCCAAATATTTTATGATTCGATTTAATGACTCATCAGAAATTTGTCTTTTTTTCACAGGTTCACTTCCTTGATAAAATTATTATAGCATAGCTTTATGATAAATTCATCACATTCTAGATTAACAGCCGTCACAACTAGAACAACCACCGCTGCAATTTCTGCCGGTAAGTTGGTTGACGAGATATTGGTAAAGTTCTTCAACTTTTACCTGCACCTGTTCCTTCGTTGCTAAAGATTTAACATTCACAACACCGGCTTTGGCTTCTTCTTCGCCATAAATCAAGTAAAATTTAGGGTTCATTCGGTCTGCTTGTTTAAATTGACCTTTCAGGTTTTTATTTAAGAAATCATAATCGATAACGAGACCACCGTGACGAAGATCATTGATAATTTCCAAGGCATCGGTTTGAAATACGTCACCCAAAGCAATGAAATAGGCATGGATATTGTCCGTTTCAATCTCTTTATTTATACCTTCCAAAGCCAAAAGTAGTCTTTCTACCCCAAAAGCAAATCCCACTGCCCCTAAATCCGGACCTTCTAAGGAGCTATACAAATTATTGTACCTGCCGCCACCGACTAAAGTAGATTGTGCACCTAATGTTTCAAGATCACTGTCTATTTCAAAAACGGTGTGAGTATAATAATCAAGACCTCTCACCAAATTCTTGTCGATTTTATAATTCAAGCCAATGCTTTCCAAGGCCATGATTACTTGTTCAAAATGAACTTTGGCTTTGTCGCTCAAATAATCATATGGTTTTGGCGCATTAATCAAGGCTTCATTGTCTTTATCGATTTTGCAGTCTAAAACTCTGAGAGGATTCTCTATATAGCGGCGATTGCAATCTTCACAAAGGTTCTTGATGTTAGGTTCCAAGTATTCTCGCAACGCTTTTTGATATCTTTCCTTCGATTCAGAATCACCCAAAGAATTGATTCTCACTTGGACATTTTTGATTTTCAATGCTTCTAGGAAAGTAGCCGCAAAGTTGATGATTTCCGCATCGGCTAAAGGTGAATCCGATCCGATTACTTCCGCCCCAAACTGATGAAATTGACGTTGGCGACCTTTTTGCGGACGTTCATAGCGAAACATCGGTCCATAGTAATATAGCTTAAGCGGCAGATTTTCTTCAACGTAAAGTTTGTTTTCGATGACGCTCCTTACTACGCTTGCAGTTCCTTCAGGCCTTAAGGTATTCATGCGCTTGCCTCGATCTTCAAAATCATAAGTTTCTTTCTTGACGATATCGGTAGTTTCGCCGACCGAACGATGAAACAATTCCGAACTTTCAAATATCGGTGTCCTAATCTCCGTAAAATTGAACAATCTGGAAACATTGCGCATTACTGTTTCCAGATCTTGCCATCTCTTGATTTCGCCTGGCAATATATCTTGTGTTCCTTTAATTCTTCTTATCACGATTGTTCGCTCCTTTTTAAAAAGTCGCCCTTAAAGATAAGGACGACGCTTTTTTTAAGTAGTATAATCAGCTTATTCAAAGTAATTATCGCTTACTTGGTTAGTAACATACTCAACTAAGTCCTTGACATCCTTCATTCCTGTCGCAGCTTCATCAGAAATTGTGATTAAGAACTCGCTTTCTATTTGATTAAATAATTCAAGTGCATCAAGTGAATCAGCACCGAAATCTTCAGCTAGACCCGCATCCATAACTACTACTTCCGGTTTTACGCCCAACTCTTGGACAATCATTTCTTTTATCTTAGCAAAGACTTTTTCTTTCTTTTCCATAATTTCCTCCTGATTAATATATTCCTATTATATATTTTTTTAATCTCATAGTCAAATGAGTTTATTTAATCTTTTTCAATAATGATGGTCACGGGACCGTCGTTTATGAGGCTTACTTGCATGTTTTCCCCAAAAACGCCCTCCTTGACAACGAAACCGTATTCATTGCGCAATAATTCATTGAACTTTAGATAAAAAGCATTGGCGGTCTCAAAGTCCATCGCTTCGGTAAAACTTGGTCGATTGCTTTTTATTACATCTCCATATATGGTGAATTGAGAAATGGATAAAATACTGCCCTGGACTTCATCGAGGGAAAGATTCATCAAGCCACTACTATCTTCAAAAACCCTCAAGCGAGCGACTTTTCTTGCTAGATAATCGATGGTTTTTTCGGTGTCTGTCCTTTTAAACCCTACCAACAATAAATAACCTCTGTCGATAGCTGAAACAATCTTTCCATTGACTGTCACATTGGCTTTTGAAACCCTTTGTACCACTACTTTCATTTTAAATCCTTTCAATCGAATAAACGTTTTTGACTTTTTGAATATTGGCAATCACGTTGTCTAGTTCCAAAACCGAACCGATTTCAATCTTCATCCTGATAATTCCTTCTTTAATATCATTAGATTGGGCTGAAACTTGTACAATCTTAGCTTTTGAGGAAGTTGCGGCATTAATTATTTCCGCAAGAATATTATCGCGATTCAATACATTGATTTTCAGATTCGTCAAGTATTTCTTCAACGAGTTGTTTCCCCAAAAAACGTCAATCATCCGATTTTGATCGAATGTTTCCACATTCTTGCACTCTTTTCTATGTACGACAATACCTGAATTCCTGGTGATGTAGCCAATAATATCATCGCCCAAGATTGGCGTGCAGCAATTTCCCAGCTTGACCGAAGGTTTGTCTAAACCTTCGACAATGACATTGATGTCGGAATGGAGATATTGTTCTTTCTTCTCTTGTTCCTTGGAATACTTGTCAAGCAAATCCTGTTCGGTAACTTCAGGTTTACCGATAATCAGATTAATGGCTCCAATTGGAGATATGACATTTTTACCGATTTCATAATGAAGATCTTCCAAGGTTTTTACACCCTTATTTTCGAAGAATTTCAAAGCTTCCTTGTCAGTGATGGTTAGGTTCAAGTGACGATTGTCAAGTTCTCTTTCCAATTCTTCACGGCCTTTTTCAATTAGGAATTCTCGTTTCTGCTTATTGAGGAAATTTTTGATTTTACTGCGAGCATTGGAAGTTTTGGCAATCTTCAGCCAGTTGTCATTGGGACCCACAGAGTTTGGCGAAGTCTTGATTTCAACCAAATCACCAGTTTTTAGCGTGTAATCCAACGGTCTTATTTTGCCATTGACGATGGCTCCAACAGTCTTTTCCCCGATTTTGGTGTGAATTCTGAAGGCGAAATCAAGTGGTGTGGCTCCGGCAGTCAAGTCGATGATTTCTCCTTTAGGTGTGAAGACGTAGACGTTTGCTTTCAATATGTCATCTGTGAAGATATCCAATATTTCTTCATCAGAGTCACTTTCTTCAGTATATTTTATTAATTCGGAGTACCAGCGAAGTTTTGACGAAACGATATCTTCGATGTTCTTCCTAGAGGCGATGCCCTTGCTTTCTTTATAAGCCCAGTGAGCAGCAACCCCTTTTTCCGCAATTTCATCCATTTCTTTGGTCCTGATTTGAATTTCAAAGATTTTGCCCTTATTGACGACTGTAGTATGCAAAGATTGATACATATTCGGTTTTGGCATGGCGATGTAGTCCTTGAATCTTCCCGGTACCGGGATGAAACGGGAGTGAACGATACCAATCGCCTTGTAACAATCAGAAATGGAAGATACGATGATTCTTAAAGCCAGAAGATCGTGTATTTCTTCAAAATCGATTTTTTTAACTTTCATTTTGCTATAGACGGAGTGAATGTTTTTGATTCTACCCTTAATTTCAAATTGAAAGTTTTCTTCAGTCAAAAGTTGAGCCAAAGAATTTTCCATCGCTAAAACATCTGCTTCACGACTTCCTTTTTTATCACGTAAAAGACCCGATATTTTACGGTATTCAATGGGATAAAGATATTTGAATGATAAATCTTCAAGTTCCGCCTTTAAGCGATACATCCCCAAACGGTGGGCAATCGGCGCAAAAATATCAAGCGTTTCCTGAGAAATCCTGGTTCTTCTTTCATCATCCAAAAATGCTAATGTTCGCATGTTATTCAAGCGATCTGCCAACTTGACAAAGATAACCCTAATGTCCCTAGCCATTGCGAGAACCATCTTTTGATGATTTTTGACCTGTTGGGCAGCTTTCGATATTTGATACTTCAATTGATCCAATTTTGTCAAACCTTCAACAATATCCGCTACTTCTTCGCCGAATTTTTCTTTTAACTCATCATAAGTCGTATCAGTATCTTCAAGAATGTCATGCAGCAACCCTGCAGCCAAGGTGTTAGGATCGACTTGATATTCGGCTAAAGTAATGGCTACATCCCGCGGGTGGACAATATACGGCTCACCGGATTTACGCAATTGACCGCGATGTTTTGAATCGGCATAGTCAAAAGCGCTCCTGATGAAGTCCAGGTGCTTAGGTTGAGACATGTATTTGGAAATTTCCTTCAGCAAAGGTTTAAAGTGATCGATTTCTGCCACAAAACTACTCCTTAATATTGCATCAATACCTTTATAGGATATCCTTTAAGTTTCTCTCTACCATTTAGTTCAATCAGTTCAATCATGAAGCCAAGGCCAACGACTTTTCCGCCGGCTGCTTCCACTAATTTTATCGTGGCTTCCATTGTACCTCCGGTTGCCAATAAGTCATCGATAATAACGACGCGGTCACCTTTTTTGATAGCGTCCTTATGCATGCAAAGCGTGTTTTTGCCGTACTCGAGTTCATAATCATATCTGATAACTTCCCGAGGCAGTTTTCCCGGTTTTCTCACCGGCACAAACCCGGCTTTAAGAGCACAAGCCACCGGTGCTCCGATGATAAAGCCTCTCGCATCCGGTCCTATGACTTTATTTGCTTTTAAATCAGCTGAAAATTGTGTAAGTTCCATAATGGCTTGGTGAAAAGCTTCGCCATCGCCAATCAACGGGGTAATGTCTTTAAACTGAATTCCCGGTATCGGAAAATCAGGTACATTGGTAATATAATCTCTAAAATCCATGTTTTTCCTCCAATAATGCCATAAAATAGGCGTTTAAGACAGCGAAGTCGCTGGTATAGATAAAATTGACTTGTTGAAATTTTTCAACGAAGTTCAAATAGGTTGGTGAATTGTTCAAATCCAATTTGGTTTTTTGATTCTTGATTTGATAAATTTGATGGTTGCATTCAATTAAACCTAATTCTTGGAATATTTTCAAGGCCATCCGATAAACAAATTCAGAAAAGTACGTCATATTCAAGTCTTCGAAAGTAAATTTCCGCATTTTTTCAAAATGAACATATACTTTACCCAATTCCTTGCGATCAACCAATTGATTAAGATTATAATTTTTTTCTCGTGGCAATAATACCAAAGTTCTTGTCCTTTGAAATTCTTCGCGCAAATCATGTTCGGAAGCAATAATGTAATCGTCATTGTACTTGATAGTCTCTTCTCGCAAATAAGGCACGATTTTCTCGGCAGTCTTACGATAATCGAAGATTTGTGTCTGTTGACAAGACACATCTTTTATCATGATTTGCAAACTATCGCGATTGCGGTAACTGTTGACATTCAATCCGCCGACAACATCGATGGTGTCGGAGTTGTTCAAGAGGTAATAATACTCCAAACTGTTGAAATCGAGTGCATCAAATAATTGTCCGTCCGCTTCTAAAAGCAGTTTTGTATGTTTGTAGTTTAAAACTTGCTTTCTTACCACCTTGAGATTTTTCATTAAAAATGAAGCTGTAAAGAATGATTTATCTTGAATGTTCTTGATGGTTTCAATTTTCAGATCCGGTAGTTTTACTTCCATATCAAAAGACAAAACCGGAGTTGAAGATTCGATTTTCAACCTGTTCAAACCGTTTTTGAAATCAGCTAAATTTTCCATTTTCAGTTGCAATCCGGCAGCTTGAGAATGACCGCCAAATCTTTCGAGATATTGCTGGCTGTCAATCAACATCTCTAAAATATTAGCATCACCGTAAGAACGAGCTGAGCCCTTGCCCAATCCATCTTCGTCTATTGTAATAACAATCGTCGATTTTTGATATTTTTCCACAAGCCTTTGGGCACATATGCCGATGACACCCTCATGGAGCTTATCGGAAGCGACCACTATTACTGCATCATCCGGATTTACCAATTCTTCACAAACTAAAAAGGCGTCTTCCGTCAACTTCTTTCGTAAATCATGATTCTTCTCAATTTCGATTATCAAATCATTGGCTTTCCGTAAATCATCGGTAATTAAAAGTTCTATCGCTTCTTTCGCTTTATTCAATCGCCCGCTGCTATTGATTTTTGGCGCAATCTTGAAGGCAATTGCCGTTACGTTGATTATGTCTAGATTGCTGAACTCCAGCAATTTTTTCAAGCCGATGTTCTTGGTGTTCTTAATTCTTTCAATCCCCAGATTGACCATTGCTTGATTTTCATCTTCCAAAGGCATCAGATCAGCAATGGTTCCGACCATTACCAAATCATATAAATCCTCGAGATCATCATCCGCTAGCGCTGAAGCAAGCTTGTACGCCACCATTACGCCAGCAATTTCGGTGAAAGGATAATCCGGACTTAGTTTTGGATGAATTATGGCGTAGGCATCGGGGATTAAATCTCCCGGTTCATGATGATCAGTAATGATAATATCGATATTCGCCGCTTTTAATAACTCCACTTCCTTGCTGCAGGTGATGCCGTTATCGACTGTGATGACCAGTTTGACTTCTTTTTTGATGATTTCCTTGACTGCCCTTTCGTTCAGGCCATAACCCTCATTAAAGCGATCAGGCAAATCATATATCACAATCGCTCCCGCTTTGATCAAAGTACGATATAAAACAGCGATTGCGGATATTCCGTCACAGTCGTAATCACCAAAAATCATGATTTTTTCATGATCGGCAATTGCATTTTTAATTCTATCAACCGCTTTTTGCATATCCTTCATCAAGAAGGGACTATGGAGTTTTTCTTTTCCCATCGAGAAAAAAGATTCATAGTCATTGATGTTGCGATTTTTCAATAAAGTTCTAAAAACGTGTTCATCGGGGATGATACCGGTTGATTGGTTTTTCCAGATATATTTGCTTTTGATCAAATAAAACAACTCCAGTTCTTTTATAGTGAATGAATGGCTTGAAAAATTCTAATTTATTTATCCAAATCAAGTTTGATTTGGCCTTCAAATTTGTGTTTGGTTTCCTTCTTGGCAATTTTCGCCCATTTTGCACTTCTGCCGACGCCAACTGCTCTAATTATATTTTCATCAGCCAAACGTTTTAGGGTACGGTTGATTGTCGAGTCGGAAATTGAAGGATGGCGTTCTCTGATGTCTTCCTTTGAAAAAACATCTCCCAGCTTGATTATCGTATTTTCGACGTAATCGGTTTTGTTTATGGACAAATCCTCATCATATTGATAATCGCGAGATACTTCCTTTAGTTCCATATAAAAACTATTGAAGATATTGATGAAAAAACTCATCAACGGCATTAAGTCGGGGATGCCTTGTTTACTTTGAACTTCGATACGATTGAAAATTTCTTGATAATCAACTTTATAGAGATTCAACCTTTGGAAAAATGACAAATAGTTGGCAGCTTTGAAATGATTCTCCAACATTAGAGTATAGAAAATCAAAACACCCAAGCTATGGTTATATGGCATATCGAAAACTTCCATGTTGATGAAATCAACCATAAAATTGAGGTTCAGAAAGATCGGTTCGATACTTCTTTCTTTACTGATGGAAGCCAACTCCTCCAGATATTTTTCCAATTCTTCCCTCATCGATTGCGATTCTGAAAGAAACATGCCTTTTTTCTTTCCGAATCGGCGATATTTTAGTCTTTCCTTACTCAAAACACCGTTGAACAACAAATTGAATAAATCATGGATTTCGCCTAGATGCAAATTGAACGGATCCACGTTTTCTACATGGATTTTATGGAAAATATCAATCAAATTCTTATACAACTGTTCTGATTTATTGTTAGCTACCGATGAAGCTAAAAGTAATGTCCGGTAACGATTCTCTCTGATGGGAAAATCAGCCGCAAAAAAGATTTTAAAGAAATATTCAGCATTTTGATTTGCGACTTGATTTTTGATATAATCGATGTTCTTCTGAAAAACAGTTTCATATACCGGTGTTTTACCCATTTCGTAATAAAGAGTGGTCGTATTTTTAAAAACCTCGTGAGTGACAAGGTTGACTTTAATTTTGTCCAGACTCTTCATAATGTTACCTCCTTACAAAATGTATTTATTCCAAAAGCGCGATAACCATAGCGATAAAATCCTGATCCCAATCTGCAAGATTGGCTTCATACCAAGGAAGACTCTTTAAATCACTCATGGTGACATTATCCGAATCCACGGTAAATCCACTGTTTTCACTATGCCAAAAACATGACTCAATCAATTCATGGTTATAAGATAAACCAATTAATGTGGCAATATTATCGGTCGCATCCTCAACTGTCACGAGGCTGATTTCTCCGGTAGCGACTGAAGATTCAATTCTTCCGCGCCAATCTTCACCGATCATCAATCCGCCATTATTTTTGGATCCATTCAAACTGATGCTGGCTGAAGAAAAATTATCATACAGATAACCGAGATAATCATAGCCCAATAAACCGCCGACATAAGCCTGATTGATTCCGGTTTCAGCTATTATCGTCGTCTTGACTATATTATTGTAGATTGCAATATTCAAGGCTATCCTCTCTGTCTCATAACCAGTTGCCAGGCCACTATAGTTATGACCGACTAACCCGCCGATAGCTGATAGACCACTAATGGCCTTAACGTCTATGGTTGCTGATGTTTGGTTATCATAAACCCGGGAATTATAACTTTTGCCTATCAAACCACCGGCAAAAACCATTTTTTCACCAATAACCTCTATGCTTCCGGTGGCTTTATTATTTTTTAGAATCACCGGTATAAAGTCTTGAATCAAGAGCGAATCATCACTTTTTTCCGCCATTCCAACCAATAGGCCAACATAAGTGTTGCCTCTAGTATTTTCCACCGTAATATTACCTGTTACCAATACATTGTCAACTTTCCCGGAAATTCTACCGGCTAAGCCACCGGCATAACTCAGAAGTTTAGCTTCATATTCAATATTAAAATCTTTTATCTCAAGATTCTTGACTTCGCCTTTTGCATATCCAAAAAGACCATTATACTGGTAATCATCACTGATTGTCAGATTGCTAATTATATGGCTGTTGCCGTCAAAATTACCTAGATACGGCTCTTTGAAAGTGCCGATTGGTACCCAATTTTCATCTTGCAGATCTAAATCGGCCATCAAAATATACGACTTGTTCATCTCCATATTTTTCAAATCTTCCACTGTCATGATTTCGATATAGTTGGTGGTGTCAACGGTCGTTACGGGTAATGTTGTTGTAGATCCTTGAAAATTACAACCGATCAAGAAAATCGAGATAAAAGCAATTAATATCATCTTTTTCATTATTTTTCTCCTAATTAAAACAAAGTTTGCTGAACGAGATTATCATCCAAATCTTCATCCTCTTCGTTTTCAACTTCTTCTTCAACTTCTTCTTCGATATCTTCTTTAAAATCATCTGTTGTCTCAGCTTCTGAGTTGCCTGAAGAGATGATTTTTGCGAGTTCATCCATGAATTCATCAGCTTCTTCAACTTCTTCGGTTTCAACAATATCCATTAGATTGACAAGTACGTCTTTATTGACATGATAATTGTTGATTTCTACTATTAGAGCCAATGGCTGATGACTTTTTTCCAGATAAGGGATTCCGTTTTCGAAACGGTCGGGTTTAAGTTCCACTCCTGGTATTTCTAGAGCTTGATTTTTGGCAATCAAGCGGATATTCAAAAATTCTTTTAAACGGAAAATATTCTCTGCACTCATGCCAACAAAACGGTATGGATTGCTTTGAACCGTCTTCAAGTAACGTTTACCTTTGGCAGGTCGATGTGAATAATCGATATTGCTGACAAATTCGCGTTTAACTCCGCCTCTATTCGTCAACATTAGAATTTCGTCTTTATTGATGTTGGTCGTAAATTTAGCTCCGACAAGATGATCGTCACGAAGATTGATGCCTTTGACCCCCTTAGCATTTAAAGACTGAATCGCTACTTCTTCCAGTGGATATTTCAGTATGTAGCCGTTCTCGCTGACCAAAACGATATCCTTGTCAAACACCTCACGCAAGTCCACGCTAACCAATGGATTTACGCGATTGGCGGGCAAACAGTTGAAGGTGCGATTAATTCTGGTTTTTTGGAATTCTGTTAACAAGACTCTTTTTATTTGGCCCTCTTTATTGGCTAACAAAATATCCCGTTCTTGGTCAAACACATCAACTACCAAATAATCGACTATTGTTTCCTTATCCATCAATTGGGCATAGTTGCCGATATAGTCGCCGAGATCCCGATACTTCATATCCGGCACTTTATGGACAGGCAAAGCGATGAAATTGCCGAAATTTGTGAAAAACAACAATGTGTCCCTGGTATTGACTTCACTTTGTTTGAGAATGACATCGCCATCCTTCAAACCGGTGTCTGTCATGGTTGCTTGATAAGACTTGAGCGATGAGCGCTTGATATACCCATCTTTTGACATGACGAACATCACGTTTTCATTTTCTATAAGCTCTTGTTCATCAATTTCCAGTTTTTGAATCTGTCCGGAAATAACCGTCTTTCTTTCAACCGGATAAAGCGTCAATATTTCTTCCAGTTCCGCTATAACAGCATTTTCGAGTTCTTGTTCGTTGGATAGTATTTTGTTCAAGCGATTGATGGTTTGTGTCAACTCTTGATTTTCTTTCTTCATTTGTGTAACGTCTGTGGTTGACAAACGATATAATTGCAAACTGACGATGGCGTCGGCTTGAATTTCCGTAAATTCAAATTTTTCCATCAGACGGTTGATTGCGTCTTTCTTGCCCATTGATCCCCTGATTAAAGCTATGACTTCATCAAGGATGCTGACCATCTTTAAAAAGCCAAGAACGATGTGTTGACGTTTTTCTGATTGATTCAATTCAAAATTTGATCTGTTTCTGATCATTTCTTTTTGGTGCTGGATGTATTGAGTCAAAACTTCTTCTAAAGAAAGGAGTTTGGGACTTCTTTGGCTGATAGCCACAAGATTGTAGTTATAGGCAACAGATAAATCCGTATTTTTATATAGATAAGCCAAGATTACTTCCGAAGATATTTCTTTTTTTAATTTAACAACAATCCTGATACCTTCGCGGTCCGATAAATCATTGACTTCCAAGATTCCGTCTATCTTTTTCTGTAACCGGATTTCATCAATTCTTCTCACCAAATCAGCCTTGTTTATTTCATAAGGAATTTCGGTAATCACCAAAGAAGTGTCTTCAATCACAGCCTTGGCTTTGATGACGATTTTACCCTTGCCGGTCTGAAAAGCTTTCTTGATTTCTTTTGTGCCTTCGACAATACCTCCGGTCGGAAAATCCGGACCAGGCAATATCTTTAGCAGTTCATCGAGATCCGCTTGAGGATTTTTAATTTTATGTATTGTCGCCCTTAAAACCTCGGAAAGATTATGCGGCGGGATGTTTGTGGCATATCCAGTTGCCATCCCTTGAGCGCCATTGACCAGCAGATTCGGAAATTTTGCCGGTAAAACCACCGGTTCAAGTTCACAATCGTCAAAATTCGGTATAAAGGTTACCGTCTTTTTATCGATATCTTTTAACAAAGCTTCGGCAAAGACAGTCAGTCTGGCTTCGGTATAACGCATCGCGGCAGCTGGATCGTTATCCACCGAACCGTTATTACCATGCATATCGACCAATAATGTCCCCATTTTCCAATTTTGAGACATTCTTACCATGGCATCGTAAACGCTGGTATCGCCATGCGGATGGAATTTACCAATGACTTCACCAACGATTCTAGCGCTTTTTTTATAAGGTTTTGTGGACCCCATGCCGAGTTCGTTCATTGCATAAAGAATTCTTCTTTGTACCGGTTTCAATCCGTCTCTTACGTCTGGTAAGGCCCGGTCCTGGATAATATATTTTGAATATCTACCGAAACGTTCGCCGACAAGTTCTTCGAGATTGATGGGAATAATCTTTTCGGTCAAATATTCATCGATTTTATTTTTAATAGATTTAGCCACCGATTACACCTTCAATCACAAAATTATCGTCTTCATTTTCAAAGGAAACATTATTGTCAATCCACTCTTTGCGCGGTTCTACCTTATCTCCCATCAAAACCGATATTCTTTGATCGGCTTCAGCCAAATCATCAATTTTGACTTGGATTAAAGTTCGACTTTTAGGATTCATGGTAGTTTCCCACAATTGTTCAGAATTCATTTCGCCTAGACCTTTGTATCTTTGAATTGTATAAGTCTTGAATTTGCGAGTGATTTCTTCCCTTTGTTCTTCGTCCCATGCATAAAGGGATTCCTTTTTACTGGAAGTAATTTTATAAAGAGGCGGTTGTGCCAAATACAGTTTCCCAGCCTCAATCAATTCCGGCATGTATCGGAAGAAAAATGTTATCAATAAGACTTGGATATGGGCGCCATCAGTGTCGGCATCCGTCATGATTATCACTTTATTGTAATTTGACTTGCTGACATCGAATTCGCTGCCGATTCCTGCACCAATAGTAGATATTATGGTAGAAATTTCTTCATTTTTGAAGACTTCTTCCATTCTTTGTTTTTCGGCATTTATTACTTTGCCTCGCAATGGCAAAATCGCCTGGAATGCTCTGTCTCTTCCTTGCTTAGCAGATCCTCCGGCAGAATCGCCTTCCACAAGGAACAATTCTTTAATTTCACTGTTTCTTGAACTTGCAGGCGCCAGTTTTCCGGAAAGAATAGTTTCTCTTTTCTTGATTTTCTTAACGAGTCTTGCATCATCCCTGGCCTTTCTCGCCGCTTCCCAAGCGTTTCTGGCATCAATGGCTTTTTCAATCAATGTTGCGGCCGTCTTAGGGTTTTCAGTCAAGTAAACATTCAATTTATCGGATACGACCACTTCGACTGCCGGTCTGGCTTCAGGAGAACCGAGTTTATTCTTGGTCTGTCCTTCAAATTGCAATAAATCTTCAGGAATTCTGACGGAGATAATGGCAGTAAGACCTTCTCTCACATGAGTACCTTCGAAGGAAGCGTCTCTTTCCTTCAACAAATTCATGCGACGGGCATAATCATTGAAAATTTTTGTGAAAGCCGATTTGAATCCGGTTTCATGGGTACCGCCATCTTTGGTTCTGACGTTGTTGACGAAAGAAATGATGTTTTCGTTGAAGGCCTTTGTATAACCAAAAGCTACTTCAACCTCAATTTTGGAGTTCACGCCATAAAAATAAACAGGTTCATGTAAAGGGCCCTTGGTTTTATCGATATATTGTACATATTCCTTGATGCCTTTTTCAAAAACGAAAGTTTGTCTTTGTTTTGAACGATTGTCAATCAATTGCATTTTCAATCCTTTGATTAAAAATGCACTTTCCCTGATTCTTTCTTCTAGAGTTTGATAATTGAAAAGCGTCGTTGAGAAGATTTTTTGGTCAGGTTTGAACCAAACTTCGGTTCCGGTTTTTCTGGTTTCGCCAATTACTTCAAGCTCTTTTACCTTTTTTCCGCCGTCTTCAAAACGCATCATATACATTTTTCCATCACGATGAATTGTGACTTGCAGGAATTCGCTGAGGGCATTCACCACTGATGCACCAACACCATGCAAACCTCCAGCGACTTTATATGCACCATCAGCCGAGAACTTGCCACCTGCGTGGAGTTTGGAGAAAATAACCTCGACTCCACTTACCCCAGAAGAGTGCATGTCCACCGGCATTCCTCTGCCGTCATCGATAACAATAATTGAATTGTCTTCTTTAACTTCAACTTTTATGAAGGTGCCATATCCCGCTAAAACTTCATCGATAGAATTATCTATTATTTCCCATACTAAATGATGAAGGCCTCTAGTGTCGGTGGAACCGACATACATTCCCGGTCGTTTCCTGACAGCTTCTAAGCCTTCTAAAATTTGGATGGATTTTGAATCATATTTGTTGTCTTTTATGTCCATATTCTAGCTCCTCGATAAGTCTATATTCATTATATCAAATTTAAGTAGTTTTATCTTTATTTTTTCATAAATTTTTGGTATAATTTAAAAAAGTTGGAGGTTTATCATGTTAAAATACTTGTTTCTTTTATTGGCGTACCTTGTCGGTTCAATACCGTTTTCATATATATTGGGAAAGTACATAAAAAAGGATGATATCCGTAAACACGGAAGCGGAAATTTGGGCACTACAAACGCGTTTAGGGTCTTTGGGGCACTGATAGGCATTTCCGTTTTGATTCTCGATACATTAAAAAGCGGGCTATTCATTCCCATTGTCAATTCACTCAGCGAAACCAATGAATTGTTTCCACCGCTAGTCTATGGTGCCGTTGCCGTCATCGGCCATATCTTCCCGGTTTGGATGAAATTCAAAGGGGGCAAGGGGGTAGCTTCTTCATTTGGTATACTCATCTTCTTTTATCCCGTAATTCCGCTGCTTTTAATACCAGTCTTCATTTTAACAATCATTATCTCCAAATATGCTTCACTGGCATCTACTGTCGTGACAATTTTGGCTTTCGTTTCCGGTTTGGTTCTTTATCTGATTGGCGGAACGCCAATTGATTTGGTCTATGTGATTACTACATTTATGCTCATGCTAATCATCTTGTACAAACACCGGTCAAACTATCGCAGAATTATCGACGGTAATGAAAACAAAATAGTATTCAAGAAAAAGAAAGTCTAAAAAAATATGGTTTCCCTTTATTCGAGGAAACCATTTTTTTATTTACCTTGTTTCATGGAAGCCATGACTTGTCTAACTTGCTTTTCGGAAGGTTTTCTTCCCATTTGTGACATCATTGCTCTAATCATTTGTTCATTGATAGGTGGATTCTTTTCCAGATATTTTTTAAAATAACTTCTGGCAAAGAAAAACCCGCCAACTGCGCCACCGACAAGCGCAACTACGATTAATACAATTGCTAACCATATTTCCATCATAATCAGTCCACTCCTTTAAACAACAATGATATTTTACCAAAGAAAACCAACGATTTCAAGAATTATATTTTACAACTTAAATTATTATTTTATATTTACAAAGATATTATAAATTGTTATGATATATGTGTATATAAAAATTTCTTTTTGAGGAGGATTAAAATGCCTAGAATGATTTTAGACACTTGCATTGCTTGTGGAACTTGTAAAGAAAATTGTCCAGTAGATTGCATCTCTGAAGGAGATATCTACGTGATTGACCAAGATGCATGCATCGACTGTGGCGTTTGTGAAGCCAACTGCCCTGTAGATTGCATCGTAGTAGCCGACTAACAAGAAAAAAAATAACGGATTTTTCCGTTATTTTTTTTATGCTATTTATTTTTTAAAATAAGAAGAGAGCTTATCTAAGGATTCTATCAATAATTCATCTTTTTCAAGTTCTAAATCATCAAAAATTGAATCAATCATCTCTTTATGGAAATCGTCATGTTCTTTTAAAACTTCATATGCCTTTGGCAAAAGACCGACAACAACTTTTCTACGATCTTCAGGGTCTCTTTCTCTGGTAACATAACCTTTTTGATAAAGCGTGTTGATGGCTGTAGTTAATGAACCTATGGTGATACCAAGCTTCTTTGCGACATTTGACATGGTAGCTTCTTCAGATAAAGAGATGGCTTCGATGACATGGATTTCACTCATCGAGAGTTTAATGCCTTTATCTTTGAGATTCTGTCCTTCAATCGCTAAAATGCGGTTGAAGATTTCAACCAACAATTCGTTTATGATTATTCTGGCTTCTTCACGACTATACTTTTTCAATATAACCAACCCCCATTGTTCCAGGTCCTGCATGGCAGCCGACTACCGGAGTCAGAGGGATTAGCAAGACGTCTTTTAAGCCTTGTGTTTCCAATTCATCTTTTAAGTCCAGCATTTCGCCCATATTGTTGGTATAGACGATAAAAGCAATGACATTTTTATCCTTGACTTCAGTTAAAATGCGACGCTTTAGTTCTTCTCTTGCTTTAGAAGTAGTTCTTATTTTATCCAAAGTTTCCACTTTGCCTTCTTTGCTGAGATGCAATAAAGGTCTCAATTTCAATAATGATCCCAAAGCACCGGCAACGCCTGATAAACGACCATTCTTGACCAAATATTTTAATGTGTCAACTGTTATATAGACATGATTGTTATCTCTGATTTTATCTAAAGCTACCAAAATTTCAGCGAGTGGTTTGTTAACGTCAGCCATTTTTTTAGCCGTCATCGCCATTAAAGCCTCTACATATGTAAGCGATAGTGAATCATAGACATGAACGGGAATATCAATCATCTTAGCTGCCAATACCGCATTTTGATAAGTCCCGCTAAGTTGCTTGGAAATTGTGATTACCAGCAATTCTTTGTAACCGGCACTCTTCATTTCTTCGTACATTTCCAATATTTTTCCCGTAGATGTTTGGGCTGTCGAAATATCCAAGTCCGGATTTTTCAGCAGACGACTGTAAAAATCGTCAGAACTGATATCGACAAAATCTTCATATTCTTCTTTGCCGATATTAAGTAAAGATCTGAATTTCCTAATTTCTTTATCATGAACCAAATAATCAATTCCCGAATTACCGCATACTGCTACACCAATTTTCCCCATAAAAATCTCCTAAGTTATAATTTTAATATCAAATATTTTGAACTTCAAAACATATTCTATCATAGAGCTGGATTTTAAGCAATAAAAAAGAGCATTTTTTTGCTCTTTAATAGTTTTTATATGGATTTGTGTCAACCTCTGAAGCCATGAATTGCACCTCTTTGAACTGTTGGCTCAAAACCCTGATAATCGCCTTGACAAATATCTTTTCCGCATGGTGACCGATATCAATCAGGGTGATGCCCATACCCGCCGCATCCAATGCCGTATGGTAGGTAATATCGCCAGTTAGATAGCAGTCGCACCCTCGCATTTTTGCCTGATACATGTGTTTGGAACCACTACCTCCGGAAATTCCGACTGTTTCAATGATTTTATCGTCATTACCGATAACTTTTACGGATTCAATATCCAACTTGTTCTTGAGAACAGAGATGAAGTCAATAATATGGGTTTTTTCAATGGTGCCATATCTACCAATTTTATCGATTTCATCTAACAGTCTGACGTTTCTCATCCCCAAGAGGTTGGCAAACTCGTCATTCATGCCGCCGTCGGTAGTGTCATAATTGGTATGTGCCGAGTAGACTGTGATGTTGTGCTTGACCAAATTTTTGATAATCCACCCACGTGGCGTATCAAAAATGATTTTATCCAGGGGATTGAAAAGCAAAGGATGGTGGGAAAAAATCATGTTCACTTTTTTGTCGATTGCTTCCTTCACCACTTCTTTAGTCACGTCCAATGTAACCAAAACTCTTTTTGCCTCGATATTTAACGTTCCAACTTGGATGCCGACATTATCCCAATCATAAGCATTTTCTTTCGGAAATAAACTCTCGAAATATTTTATTATATCAACCAAGTTCACATTAAAACCTCCTCAAGTTCTTTAATTCTTGTTTCAATCTTTTTTTTGGCGGAATCCGATTTGGCTTCAAGTTTCGCAACAATCAATTTTTTAAGCAAAAGTTTGAGCATTTCCTCAAAGTTTTCACTCTTTTCCTTGATGATGAATGGTCCGAATTCCTTTTCGATATTTGATAGATTCATCAAACCTTTTTCCAAGATGAGCAATTGATAGAACTTACCGTTTTCCTTTATCAGTTCTTCGGCAATAATTAGCCATTCAGCCTGTTCCAAAAAATCCCTCAACAGGAAATTCTCCGAATTGGCGATCAAGATTAGTCTTTTTACATGACTTAGATCAGCAGTTTTTAAAATCGAAACTATCATTCTTCCGCCCATACCGAGAATGCTGACAACATCGATCTCTTCGTTCAAATAAACCAATCCATCTGCCAATAAGGGAATAACCTTGTTTTGCAAGCCTTTATCCTGAATGTTTTTCACGGCATTATCTAAAGGGCCTTCCTTATTGTCAGATGCATAGGCTTTCTTGACAAATCCTTGTTCTACACAATAAATTGGCAGCTTACCATGATCAGTACCGCAATCCCCCAGACAATTAAACCCTTTGGTGTACAATCCAGCTCTTTGCAGTCTCAGCGATTTCATTGATGAGATCCTTGATGAAAATCCTTTAATTTTTTCGAACGGTTCGGGCTTCTCAGTTTTCTGATTGCTTTGGCTTCGATTTGTCTTATTCGTTCACGGGTAACGTTAAACTCTTTACCGACTTCTTCCAAAGTGCGACTTTTGCCATCAAGCAGGCCAAATCTCATTCTTAACACTTTTTCTTCTCTATCGGTCAAGGTTTCAAGGGCTGCGTCCAATTCTCTTTTCAACATCTCTTTGGAAGTGAATTCATAAGGAGTCAAAATGTCATTGTCAGGTATGAAATCTCCCAAACTTGAATCTTCTTCCTCACCGACTGGCGATTCCAAAGATATCGGCTCTTGGGCCGTTTTTTGAATGCTTTGGACTCTTTCGACGGAAATGCCCATTCTTTCTGCGACTTCTTCAGGGGTAGGCTCTCTTTCCAGTTCTTGAGTCAAGGTTCTTTGTGTTCTGACCATCTTATTGATGGTTTCGACCATATGGACAGGTATTCTGATGGTTCTTGCTTGATCGGCTATGGCTCTGGTGATTGCTTGTCTTATCCACCAAGTGGCATAAGTCGAAAATTTATAACCTTTGGTATGGTCGAATTTGCCAACAGCTTTCATCAAACCCATGTTGCCTTCTTGAATCAAATCAAGAAATTGCAGGCCGCGGGAAACATAGCGTTTAGCAATCGATACAACGAGCCTTAAATTAGCTTCAACCAATTTTTTGCTCGCAAACTCACCTTTTTTGAAAATATCTTCATATTCAGCGATTTCTTCTGAAGAGATTTTATCGCTGTTTCTAAGTCTTGTTTCGTATTCTTCTCTTACTTTTTTGGCGCGATCAATTAAAATCGCCAGTTCATATTCTTCGTCACCCTTCAAGAGTTCAACTCGTCCGATTTCTTTCAAGTACATTCTTACGGGATCGTCAACCTTGATGGAAACGGAGGAATCAAAGACTTTGTCTTTCATCAGCTCTTCTTCAATTTCCAAAGAATAGTCTTTGATCATGTCGATTTCGCTCGGAGAGACATCATCATCAGTCAGATCTTCCAGGGAGATATGATCTTCTTCCTCTTCTATATTTTTTATAAAGGCGAATATTTCTTCAGGTAAAGCGCCTTTATTACCAAGTTCAGAGATAATCTCATCAAAAATCGGCTCAGTTCTTCTTACATTTTGAAAAATATCCTGAACTGTCAGTTTTCCTTTTTCTTCATAGATAGCGAGTAACTTATCGATGACTGTTTGTTTTCTTGACATGTCTTTTCTCCCTTATGTTATTTATATTTTTTCTGATTTCCATAATCTTAAAAACTGCTTTGTTCTTTTCTTCAATCGGCAAATTTGGATCGTCTTGAAGCAAAAGGTTTTTTTCGTATTCATGTTCGTAACGATTAAGTATCAATGTCTCGATACAATCAATTACTTCGATTTCATTATAGTATGAAGACGGAGTTTTTCTCAATAGTTGCAACTCTTCTTCAGTTATTTCGGAAAAGTCAGCCTTAACCATCATTTCATTGAGCGGACTGCCATCCGCCAAAAGTTGGGTGAGAGTCATCAACAGTTGTTTCTTGCGATGATTGTCGATTCGAATCAAATCCAGCTTGTTTCTAATCAAGGTTCTGGCTTCTTCATAGAGAGCGTAATAATTTAGTAATTTGTCAGTTGCGGCTTCAACGTTTTTCTTGGTTAATCGCACTTCGGTTTGTGCCTTGGTCATTGCGACTTTTCTCTGATTGATACTTTGGCGTCTTCTGTTTTCCAATTGAAAATTATGATAATCGGCTAGTATGTCCTGATAATCTACTTTCGTGTCATTAGAGAATTTTTTTAAATATATTTCCCTAATGGTCGAACTGGCGACTTTATCCAAATACTCGAATAAAGCTAATTTGGCTTTTTCAATTTCCGCTGGTTTTGTCAGGTCTTTGCGACTGACAATCATCTCATAGACAAAGTCGTATTGATCATAAAGATTGTTCTTCAGAACATTTCTGAAACTTTCCTTGGAATATTTCTTAATATAATCATCGGGATCCAATTTCTCTGGAAGCAGCGCAACTTTAGTGTCAAGCCCAACTTGTCCGAGTAATATCAAGGCTTTGTATGCCGCCTTAATTCCCGCTTCATCGCCGTCATAACAAATTACGACATTATCCGTGTAACGTTTGATCAGATTAGCATGTTGAACGGTAAGAGCCGTACCCATCGAACAGACAGCTTCCTTGATATCAGCCTTATAGGCGCTCATGACATCAAAAAAGCCTTCCATCAGCACCAATCGCTTATTTTGATTGATAAACGGTATTGCCTTGTCTAGATTATAAAGCAGTTCGGATTTGGTGAAAACCTCGGTTTGGGTTGAGTTGACGTATTTAGCAGTATTTTCTTCATTATTGAAAATACGCCCGCTGAAACCAACTGTTTTTCCCGTCTCATCTCGAATGGGAAACATGACCTTATTACGAAAAATATCATAGTATTCGCTTTGATTTTTACCAATCAAACCTGCTTCAACCAATTCATAGTCATGAAAATTCTTAGCTAAATTCTCCCAAAGTTGGTTGCCGCTCTTAGGGGCGAAACCAATTTCAAAATAACTAAGGATTTGTTCGTCAAATCCACGAGACTTAAGATAATTCAAAGCATCATTGCCACTTTCGAGATTCAATAATTGTAAAGAAAAAAATTGTTTTGCCAATTCATTTATCCGATAAAGTTTTTCAACGGAATCGTTCTTTTTGATTGAATCTTTTCTGTCCGGCTCTATACCATATTTATCTGCTAAAAATTGGATAGCTTCATGATACTCGATTCTTTTGTATTTAGAGATAAATTGAATTACATTACCTTTTTCACCACAGCCAAAGCAATTAAATATTTGCCGTTCCTTGGAGACAAAAAACGACGGTGTTTTTTCATTATGAAAAGGGCAAAGACCTTTCATGTTTTTGCCCGCTTGTTGGAGTGATACAAATTCGCCGATAACGTCTACTATATCGGCGGCACTTTTAATTTCTTCTACTTTTTTAGAACTGAAGAATGCCATTATCTTCCTTTCAAAAAACTTGTTTGGTTATTCAAATTGGTTATTAAGATAAACTTTCAAGTCAGTAATTTTTACTCTTACTTGTTCCATGGAGTCGCGTTCTCTGACTGTGACGGTATCATCCACCAAAGTGTCATTGTCGATAGTTATGCAGTAAGGGGTGCCGATTGCATCCTGACGTCTATATCTTCTACCGATATTGCCAGCATCATCAAAACTTGCGATAAAGTTCTTCATCAATAAATCATAGACTTCTTCAGCTTTATCGTTATGGAATTTTTTTACCAAAGGTAAGACTGCCACCTGATATGGAGCCAATTCTTTATTGATCTTCAGCAAGGTCCTGACTTCACCGTTTTCCAAGGTTTCATCCTCAAGATTATCGAGGAGCACCGCTAAGAAAAGTCTTTCGACCCCTAATGATGGTTCAATTACATATGGAAGATAGGTCTCATTAGTATTTGGATCAAGATATTCAAGATTTTCACCCGAATAGTTTTGATGTTGTTTCAAATCGTAATCGGTTCTCGATGCAATTCCCCAGAGTTCATCAAACCCCCAAGGAAAACGATATAAAACATCTGTAGTAGCGTTGGAATAGAATGATAGTTTTGCTTGAGGATGATCGTAAAATTCAAGATTTTCAGGTTTCAATCCTAATTCCGTCAAGAATTCTTTTGCATAGTCTTTCCAGTACTTAAACCATTCCATCTCGGTGCCGGGAACGCAGAAAAACTCGAGTTCCATCTGTTCAAACTCTCTAGTTCTGAAAACGAAATTACCTGGAGTAATCTCATTTCTGAAGCTCTTGCCAACTTGACCAATACCGAAAGGAACTTTTTTTCTAGATGTTCTAACTACGTTTTTAAAATTCAGAAAAATCCCTTGTGCCGTCTCAGGGCGTAAATAGATTTCATTGTTGCTATCGGCGGTAACGCCTTGAGAAGTCTTGAACATCAAATTGAATTCCCTGATTTCCGTGTAGTCAAAGCCGCCGCAATTAGGACACTTAATCTTGTTTTCAATAATGTAGTCATACATCTTTTGATAGTCCCAACCATCAGCGTCAACCTTTCCCTTTGTCGCGCTGGCGATTAAATTGTCGGCTCTGTGTCTAGCTTTACAAGATTTGCAGTCCATTAAAGGATCCTTAAATCCGCTGACATGTCCAGTAGCTTCCCAGGTTTTCGGATTCAATAAAATGGATGAGTCCAACCCGACGTTATATTTATTTTGGGAAACGAAACGTTTCCACCAAAATTGTTTCAAATTATTCTTTAAACTGACGCCCAGAGGACCGTAATCCCATGTATTGGCTAACCCACCGTAGATTTCAGAACCTTGATAAACGAAACCATATCTTTTACAGTAGGCATTAAGTTGCTCGATGTTATATTTCAATGTGTGTTTCCTCCAATTTTTCGCATACTAACTCATTATAATTATACTCTTTTAGCCAAATTAAGTCAAATCGATATCGGTTTATCCTTAAGAAAAAAGAACTCATCAATAACCAATAAGTCCTTTCAACATTTTTCGGGTCTTTGAATAGTAATTCAAGTGATATTCATAATATTCGTCGATCAAGTTTCTTAAATCCTTCAGAACTTTTCCATCAACATTCAATTTAGGTTCCAAATTTATATCATGGTAATATAACTTTCTTACCACTTTAACGACTTCATTATTATACGATGAATCTTGTGCATGGCTATCACAAAGCACTCCGCCATCCTTGACGCTGAAGGCTAAATTTTTAGTTTCTTCACAAACAAGACATTTAGTTAAATTGGGATTGACTCCCAGCAAATATAATAATTTGAGTTCCACCATATTGATATAGGGAATGTAATCCTCCTCATCAATGATGATTTCAAGTATTTTTATCAGGAAAATCAAAAGTTTTTCATGATCGTGTTCGTGAGTGGAAAAATAATACAATAATTCAGATAAATGCATTAAATAAGTGTATTTTTCCAGATTTTCGTGCAGTTTTGAATAATTTTTAATCACTTCACCGTCTTTAAGTACACGCAGGTTCTTGCCTGTGGTTATTACTTTGACATGATTGAGAATCTTGGTTAAATTGAGAAAAGGGCTCTTGATGTTCTTGCTGCCATGCACCAAGACACTGATAAGCCCTTTGGAGGTATAAAGATAGATTATTTCTGAATTTTCTTTATAACTCATTTTTTTTAGAATGATACCTTGAAAATCTTCCAACTTATTCCTCTATTCGTTTTCTTTATAACCATATGACTTTAAGTAATATTCTCGATTTCGCCAATTTTCTTCAACTTTGCAGAAAAGTTCGAGATACACCTTTACACCCAGTAAAGCCTCGATATCAGATCTAGCTGCTGAACCGATTTCTTTCAACATTGCTCCTGCTTTGCCGATGATTATCCCTTTTTGCGATTTTCTTTCAACAACAATTGTCGCCAATATCTCAATTAACTTTTTCTTGTTTTTATAGGACTCCAAATATACCATGACCGAATGGGGTACTTCCTCATGTGTGAATTCCAAGATTTTTTCTCGGATAAATTCTTGAATCAAAAAGGTTTCAGGCCGATCGGAAATCTCGCCATCAAGATAATATTTGGGACCTTCATGTAATATATTCTTGATATCGAGCAGTAATAAGTCTACGTTATCGCCGTTTAATGCGGAGATGCCGAAGACTCCCTCGAATTCGTAATTTTGCTTGTAGACATCTATAGCCTGATTCAAACGGTCATAATCTTTTATGGTATCCAACTTGTTGATAATCATGAACACTGGCGTCGAGATGTTCTGCAAATTCTTCAAAATTTCAAGATTGTAATCTTTGACGTCATCATATGCATTGATTAAAAACAAAACCAAATCCACTGATTTCACCGTTGAAAGTGCAGCTGATGTCATATACTCACCCAATTTGGTTTTAGCTTGATGAATTCCCGGCGTGTCAAGAAAGATGATTTGCGAATCTTCACTATTATAAATACCGGAAAAGACATTTCTGGTAGTTTGGGGTTTGTTTGAAACGATAGCTACTTTCTGTTTTAATATTTGATTGAGAAGCGTCGATTTACCAACATTTGGTTCACCGATAATAGTAACGAAACCACTCTTGAACATTAGAGATCCTCTTTGGTAAAACCATGCGGCAATAAATCTTTATTCAGCAACTCCTTGATTTCACCTTTGCTGTTGGCAAAATAAACCTTTGCATCAGGTTCCATCAATTCGCTCATCACTTGACGGCATGCTCCACATGGCGAAACAAAATAATCCTTGTCAGTCAAAACCAAGATGGATTTTATGTCTTCTTTCTTTACGCCTTGGGAATATGCGGCAAAAAGCGCTGATCTTTCAGCACAATTTGATAAGCCATAAGATGCGTTTTCAACATTAATTCCCTTGATTGTTTCGCCGTTATTTAGTTCCAAAACCGCTGAAACTCGGAAATGCGAATAAGGTACATAGGCGTTTTTGATATTTTCTTTTGCTAACTCATAAAGTTTTTTCATTTTGTTCTCCTAAATTTGGCTTTTTCTAATATATTTTCC
>JAQVFZ010000157.1 GCA_028697025.1 Candidatus Izemoplasmatales bacterium
GACGGGAAAGGGAGGCGCACAATGGCAAACCGAGTGTTCCAAAACGTGATTGCCCAGATGAAGGACAGCGTGGGCAGCACCATTGGCGTGGTGGACACCGGCGGCGTGGTGGTGGCGTGCTCGGACCCTGCACGCATGGGCGAGGCGGCCCCGGGCGTGGCCGAACAGTTCCCGCCCACCGGCGGCGTGTTTGCCGTGGACGGCACCACCTACTGCACCTTTTTGGCCGACCAGCACAGCGACTATGCCGCCTTCATCGACGGCACCGACATGCAGGCCGTGCGCTATTTGAACCTGCTGGCCGTTTGCTTCCAGAACATTTTGCAGTACCACGACGAAAAGTTCGACAAGGCCAACTTCATTAAAAACGTGGTGCTGGAGAACATCTTGCCCGGCGATATCTACGCCAAAGCGCGCGAGCTGCACTTCGCCACCGACGTGGAGCGCGTGGTGCTGCTCATCCGCGTGACCAACGGCAACGATTTGAGCGCGTTTGAGATCGTGAGCAGCCTGTTCCCCGAAAAGCAGCGGGACTTTGTGTTCAACGTGAGCGAGACAGACACCGTGCTGGCCAAGGAGATACAGCGCGGCATCGACGAGAAGGACATCTACAAGCTGGCCGCCTCTATCATCGACACGCTGAGCGAGGAGCAGTACATCAAGGCCGTGGTGGGCATCGGCAGCCCCATAGGCAACCTGAAGGACCTGGCCGCCAGCTTCAAAGAGGCACAGATAGCCCTGGAGGTGGGTAAGGTATTCGACACCGACCAGAGCATCGTGAGCTACAACCACCTGGGCATCGCGCGGCTCATCTACCAGCTGCCCACCACCCTGTGCGAGATGTTCCTGAAAGAGGTGTTCAACCAGGGCAGCATCGACAGCCTGGACGAGGAGACCCTGTTCACCATCCAGCGCTTTTTTGAAAACAACCAGAACGTGAGCGAGACCAGCCGCGGGCTGTTTGTGCACCGCAACACGCTGGTGTACCGGCTGGAAAAAATAAAAAAGCTGACCGGGCTGGACCTGCGGGAGTTCGACGATGCCATCGTGTTCAAGGTGGCGCTGATGGTGAAGCGCTACCTGAACAGCAACCCCTCGAAATATTGATAAACGGGCCGGAACGTGGTACTATGGGACTGTTGTTTAGGGCAACAGTCCCTTTATTTTGCGTTTTGGCGGCCACCGCGCGCACGGCGCTGCACGCCGTGGCAAAGCACGCCCAGCGCAGGCAGGAGAAGACAACGCTATGGCGAAAAAACCCATTGTGGCCGACGGCTCGGTGATGGTGAGCTTCACCAAGGTGAAAAAGGTGTACCCCGGGGGCCACACGGCACTGCAAGATGTGAACCTGGAGATACGGCGCGGCGAGTTCGTGTTTGTGCTGGGGCACTCCGGCGCCGGCAAAAGCACTTTTCTCAAGCTGATTTTACGCGAAGAGGTGGCCACCAGCGGCCGTGTGATCGTGGGCGGGCGCGACTTGTCCAAAATCCGGCAGCGGGACATCCCCTACCTGCGGCGCGGGCTGGGCGTGGTGTTCCAGGATTTTCGGCTCATCCCGTCCATGACGGCCTTTGAGAACGTGGCCTTTGCCATGCGCGTGACCAACATTGCCGAGCGCGAGATAAAAAAGCGCGTGCCCTATGTGCTGAACCTGGTGGGGCTGGCCGGCAAGGCCCGCAGCTACCCGGCCGAGCTCTCGGGCGGGGAGCAGCAGCGCGTGGCGCTGGCGCGGGCGCTGGTGCACTCGCCGCCCATCATCATTGCAGACGAGCCCACCGGCAACATCGACCCCGAGCTGAGCGTGGAGATCATGGAGCTTTTGAAGGCCATCAACATGGTGGGCACCACCGTGGTGGTGGTGACGCATGAGCACGAGCTGGCGCAGCGCTTTTCCGAGCGCATCATCACCATAGACCACGGCGCCGTGGTGGCCGACGACCTGCTGAAGGGAGGCGACGCGTTTTGAGGCCTGGCAGCCTGAGATACCTGATAAAGCAGGGCTGGCACAACATGGGCTCCAACCGCCTGATGACCTTTGCCAGCATCGGCGTGTTGACCGCCTGTTTCATCATCACCGGCATCGCCGCTTTGCTCAGCATCAACGTGAACAGCATCGTGACCCACCTGGCCAGCCTGAACGAGATCGTGGTGACGGTGAAAATGGAAGTGGAGGACGAAGAGGCCTTCGACAACCAGGTGCAGCTGCTGGCCATCCCAAACGTGGCGCACGCGCAGTTCGTGTCCAAAAAGGACGCCTTTGTTGAGGTGGAGGGCCTGCTGGACGACTACGGCGACGGCCTGCTGGACGGTGTGGACTATATCTTCCCGGCCAAGTACAACGTCACCGTGGACGACATCAACTTTATGGACGAGACCAACGAGCAGATCAAGGCGCTGGGCTGGGTGGAGCGCACCTATATGAGCAGCGACCTCACCGGCATCATGATCACCATCAGCAACGCCGTGACCTACGGTGGCTGGGGCCTGGTGGCCATATTGGCGCTGGTGTCGGTCATCGTCATCAGCAACACCATCCGCCTCACGGTGTTCGCCCGCCGGCGCGAGATCTCCATCATGAAATATGTGGGCGCCACCAACGCCTTCATCCGCCTGCCTTTCTTTGTGGAGGGCATGACGGTGGGCATCATTGCGGGGCTGCTGGCCACCGGCGTGCGTTGCGGGGCATATTACCTTGTCTACCATTTTGT
>JAQVFZ010000158.1 GCA_028697025.1 Candidatus Izemoplasmatales bacterium
AGATTCATATCGCTACCTCCTTGACACTACCATTATAACATAAAAATGCGCCTTCAAGCGCATTTTTTAATGGTGATGGTGATGAATTTCCGGATTTTCTTCGTTCTCAATCTCACATTCCGGGTTTTCGCATTGTTCATCAAAAAATTCGATTTGAATTGTTGAATGACTGATTCCCAACAATTCCAGTTTATCTTGTAATTCCCGTAGAATCTTTGCGGCCTGTAATGTCGAGACTTTGTGAGAAAGTCTGACATGCAGGGTTACAATGGGAATATTGCCTTCAATTGACCATAAATGAATATGGTGGACGTTTCTGACGTATTCGACCGTCTTCAGTTCGTTTTCGATATTTTCAATCGAAAAACCTTTCGGCGCTTTCTCTAGAAACACCTCAAGGATAGATTTAAGATTTTTGATGACATGGTATATAATGAATAAACTGAAAAACAGCGACAATAAGGCGTCAAGGATTTTAATGTCGAAGAAATTCATGAGAATCGCTCCGATCAATAAAATCGACCAGCCAAAAACATCTTCGAGAAGGTGAAGTGAAATAGCTTTTTCATTGGCGCTTTTCCCTCTTGTAGCATTAAGTGCAGCCAAACCATTGATAATCACACCAACAATGGCAAAGTAAATCATTAGTTTAGCGTCGACAGTTTCGGGATTCATCAATCGTTTGATAGTTTCGATGATAACGATTGTCGAGCCAATAATCAAAATTATCGAAGTCAACAGCCCTCCCAAAAGCGAAAAGCGATAATACCCGAAGGTATATTTATAATCTTTTTTCTGTTTCGACTTTTTTTCAAGATAGATGGCTACCGCCATCGATATCGAATCTCCGGCGTCATGCACTGCATCGCTAATCAGGGCGATGGAATTGGTCATCAACCCGCCGATGAATTCAAAAATCATGAAAAGGAAATTTAAAATAAAGGATATGAACATCCGTTTTTCCGATTTCATCTTGTCTCACTCTCCAAAATACCGTAATCGTGATTTTCGACGGCGGCGATTATAACAAAGAAAATGATCATGAACTGTGGCATGTAATAGACATTGTCAACCATTCCATGAATGTTTGCGCCGAACAAGGCTATCAATAAAATCATTTTTTGCATGGTGACATTATTGAAAAACATTTTGAGGACGATTGTGATCTGCCAAATGATTGAGGCCAAGCCGATTATACCCAATGTCGCCAGAGTATGCATAAAGGTATTGTGATAGAATCCGAAGTAAGTACCGCTGACTCTAGCAAACAAACCAGAACCGAACAAAGGATTTGCGATGAATTTATTCAAGGCTTGTTCCCATAAAATGAACCGACCATTATCAACAAAAAATCCGTCGGTCAAACGATAATAAATCGCCAGGTAATAATCTTTGGCAATAAAAAATGAAATAATCAAGGCAAAAATACCTACAAGTATACTCGCAGTCAATTTATTCTTTTCATCCGATTTGTGATAGAGGTAATAAATCAAGAAAAAGAAAGTAATGAAGAATGCCGATATTCCCCCTCTTGAAAGGGTGAAAAACAACATGACTATCTCAAAAACAGCCAAAAGCACCCAGACAACATGTAATTTATCCCTCTTGATATAATAAAACGTGGCAGAGATGAAAATAATCAAATATGTGGCTACAAAATTGGATATTCCCCAACCTAGATCTAGGTTCTTGGTGGATAAGGCATCGACTGCGTCATCAACCTTCAAATAGAAAGTTAACACTTGCAAAGAAACTAAAATCCCCAGTATCAAGAATAATCTTATCAAATAACTCAAGTTGTCGCCTTTTAAACTACCATTGAAAAAGAAATATATCAATAAGTAAAATAAACCGATGATAAGATAAAACCCATAATTAAGATCGATTTTATCAGCATTAATCATCGAAAAAATCATAGCCATAAACAACAAAAGCAAAGGCCAGAACAGCTTTCCTTTGGAAAATCTTGGTCTAAACCTGACGAAGTGAATCACAAAACCGGCAATGATTAAGACCGGCAACATATAAAGATAAATAGGTATCATTTCAAGTGACCATTCAGTCTGCGAGATCATGAACATCATGTTGAAAAACACCGGAACGACAGCAATGGTGTTTTTATTGGTGGCAAGCAGGATGATAGCCAAAATCGCAAATAGCGGCATCCCGACCCGCTCCAAGCCAAAGGACCAAAAAACATATGTCAACACACTCAGTATTACCAAATATTCAGTTGTTTTGTAAAATTCTTGTTTAATCATGATTGTCACCAAAAACATTATACTCCAAAGAGAGAATATTTTCACATGATTAACCTTATTTTTTTATAGATATAACCATTAGTAAATAAAAAGATGACTAAAGTCACCTTTTAAAGTCGTTAAAATATCTTATCAATCTTCTCTCAGCCGTTTTTCGCCTGTTAACTTTTTAAACTTAGTAATGTCTTGCGAAACTTCCAAAACACCGAGATATTCGCCCGATTCGTCTCTCACTGCATAATAGGCGATATAGAGAGTTTCACCTTTGAAGTTTATCCAAAATTCTTCGAAATCTTTTTTATTATCTTTAAAATCCGCAATTATTCCTTCGACAACATGAACGCTTTTTGGCGGATGGCAGTTCTTTACTTGCCTACCGATCACCGAGGGGGTTCTTGGAAAATGACGTTTTTTACTTTCGTTATAATATAATACCGTATCAT
>JAQVFZ010000159.1 GCA_028697025.1 Candidatus Izemoplasmatales bacterium
AGCATGCCGCTTGAAATTATAATTCGTTCTGCCCGTCTTATCCGGCATGTAGGTAGTGAGGGTATTCCTGGCGCGGACAATCTCCGTCATCAAGCCTACCGGGAATGCCCCGGAGCCGATGGCGGGGTCACATACCCTTATTTCGGCCAGCTTATCATCTATTAGCCTGGCATTCCGCCGGATACTCTCCGGCAGTTTATAGGAATAACGCTCTGTTTCCTTACCCCGCGTCTCAACACATGTATCATGCTCAATAGCTAACTCCCCTAGACGGATAAAAGCCTCGATATCCTCGCGAGGAACCCTACTGACATTACCCGTGGTCTTCAACGCCTGTTGCTGAAAAGCAGGCGCTCCGAACAACTTAAGGTTAGTGGGTTCTTCCTTTACCAGCGGCACCTCGCCGGTGTTGAGAGCAGTATCAAGATAATTAATGAGGCTTTCCTGACACATATAGTGAACGATTTCACGCGGGGTGTAGTAAGTACCTTTGGATTTGCGGTCCTTCACCTCAAGCAGATTTTCAAACACCTTTCCCAGCATCTCGGGGTCAACGGCTACCTCTTTATCCAGAGGTTCATCTTCTTTTACGGTGAAGTTATAGCGGTCAAAGACATCAAGAATGCCGGTACCGATATCGCCCTCACTCGTTTTCTCATCATTGGAAAAAAGTTTGTTGGGGAGGAGTATATCATTGTGCACCCAATCGTAATTGTTGATAGGGTCGAACAAACCACCGTTGAGGAAAGGAATCTTGCAGTTGAAACGGGGGTAATATGCCGGGTCAATCGTTCCCCTTTCCTGCCGGGCCAGGGCGTCATAGAAAAGGTATTCCAGGTATTCATTAAAGAAGTTTTCTTTCTTTTCTATCGCTCTATCAAAGAGGCTGCGCAGGAATCGCCTATCGCCATCACCCCATTTTTTGTCTTCAGGAACGCCCAGCCAGCCTTTCTTTTGCAGGAAGTACAGGAACACGATTTGCCCCAGAAGTTTCTTGGCAAAATTGACCGTATCTACGCCATCGACTTCAAGGGCTTTCTTCGCCTTCAAGTCCTGAGTCATTGCCTTTTCCAGGGCTTCCTCAACATCATGGAAAAGCTGGCGATACTTGGTAAAGAACTCCCTGGTGACAACTTCAATGTTGAAGGCTTTTTCGAAGTCGGACAGCAGTGGTTTTCGTTCGTCATCCTGAAGGATAGGGAGCAATTGCACCTGGGCGGTATGGCTGCTTTCATGCTCACCGACAAGGAAAGAATAGCGTCTTGCCGGCGTAAGCTCTTTTTCTATCTTTACCTTGCCACTTGGTGATTGGGCGATGTTGTAATCCATGCGGACCAGAGAAAACCGCCAGTCCAGGCTTTCCGGGGAGACGAAGGCAACTAACGCCGCATCTTTTAACTCACCGCCGCGGCTACCGTTCAAATACCAGGCGACGAAATTTCTTTGCATGGTGCGGGCACGTTCAAGCGATTGCTCTTTTTTAAGCCGAACGACGAGGATGTCTATTTTGTTATCATCCGCATCCTCGTATTTTCCTACTCGCTCAAGGGTTTGAATGCTTTGCTCGTAAGCATCGGGGATGATATTGCCCTGGTAAGTGAAATTCTTTGAAGTGTCAAGATACTTGACCAGGTTCTTACTCAGGTTAATGAACCGACCTTTATCGAAAGAATTCTCAAAGGTGTCCTTAATCAACGCAACGGCTACCTGTCTATCCATAACCACTTTCCCCTAAAAACATACTATTATTTACTCAGTAGATACTCGGAAAGAATCACCTCGCGTGGACCGGTAGTCTGAGCAGCGCTCTCTGCAACAGGCTGTTTGAAGAACTCCGGCGCAATATTTCCTTTAAGTTCTCCCAAAATTTTCAACGGGTTAATCTCGTTGCTGAGTTCCTTCATCAGCGTTTTGGTCGTTTGCTTTGGAAGCCCACCTTCTTCAATAAGTTTTATTACTTCCCTTATATACAATTCATCTTCATCTGTATAGCCTTTGAAATGCTTGATCTGGTTCGACTTCAATACCTTAAGCACAAACGATGCGCTGTCACGGCCGCCTTGCATTTTAGGTTCTGGTTTTTCTTCGCCGGTAGCCTCAACAAAAACCTTTTTATTTTTTTCCAGGAGTTCATAGTAATTATCGCCAGGATTCTGACGAGGGGTATTCTCTTCGACCTCTAACCGTTTAACTGCCGAAAGGAAATCTAACTCTTGAGTCTTCTTTTCTTCAGAGAGATAGAATTTCTGAAGCTTGCCTTTACGGAAATAAGTCAACAATGAATTTTCTGTATTTTCAGGTTCAAGCCTTGCTGTTCTGGCTTTTTTGGGTAAACGCTTTACTCTTTCAAACAGGTCGGCCTCTTTATCACGAATATTCCTGATTACCTGTAAATATTTCAGTTCACTTTCTTCTTCCCCATCCTCTCCCGTGATGGTCTTTTTCGATGTTAGCTTACTAAAGAGGTCATGAGATTTGATTTCTTCACCCTCGGTCAACAGCCTGGCATCCGCACCAAGCATCTCGATGAAAGCCCTTATCTTATATTCCGCTGCTTCCTTTAGCTTAATCTGGTCGTTGGATTGTATAGTAGGGAAGAAATTGAAGGTGTATATTTTATCGAATTTTGTATCGACCCTATTAATACGACCAGCACGCTGCATCAAACGGGTCGGGTTCCATGGAATATCATAATTGATTACGA